>JAFZFU010000118.1 GCA_017555745.1 Bacteroidales bacterium | reverse complement strand
CCGGTTACTTTTGTTACACCATAAATTGTAGCAGGACGTTGGATAGTATCTTGTGGAGTCATATCTCTTGGAGTGCTCGGACCAAAAGCACCTATTGAACTAGGAGTGAAAACAGCACAATTGAATATACGAGCTACTTCCAAACAGTTTACCAAGCTGCCAATTCCTACATTCCAACCAAGCATAGGATTCAATTCAGCTGTTGCCGAAAGAATTGCAGCAAGGTTATATATTGTATCGATGTTGTATTTTTTTACCACATCTACTATTTGCATTATCTGAGTAGAGTCGATACGTTCGATAGGACCACGTTCGTAGATAGGACCTGTCAATTGACGCAAATCGCTACATACAACGTTATTGTCGCCATAAATATCACGCAAATTTCTTGTAAGTTCGGAACCTATTTGTCCGCCAGCACCTACTATTAATATTCTCTTCATTGTAAGTTTTGTTTAATCGTTAAATTACCAAACGTTGTTGGCAATTAGAAAAAGAGTAACGAAATTAAGTAGTAGCTACAACTATCTTTTTCGTTACTCTTTATAACATTAATATTTTATTAACCTTCTATTTCTTTACGTACTTTTACGAATGCAGCAATACATTTGTCAAGATGTTCTCTTTCGTGAGCTGCTGATATTTGTACACGAATACGAGCTTCTCCCTTAGGAACTACAGGATAGTAGAAACCTGTTACAAATATACTTTCTTCTTGCATTTTAGCAGCATATTGTTGAGATTTAGCAGCGTCGTAAATCATTACAGCACAGATAGCGGATTCAGATGGTTTGCAATCAAAACCTTCTTCTTTCATTCTTCTCAAGAAGTAGTCAGTGTTTTCGTGTAGTTTGTCTTGAAGTTCGTTAGTTTCGCTCATCATTTCGAACATACGGATACCGGCAGCTACCAATCCCGGAGCCAAAGAGTTCGAGAACAAATAAGGTCTTGAACGTTGACGTAGCATGTCGATAATTTCTTTCTTACCGGTTGTAAAACCACCAACGCCACCGCCGAAAGCTTTACCAAGTGTACCGGTTATGATTTCTACTTTGCCTTTTAGGTTGTAACGTTCAGTAACACCGCGACCGGTTTTTCCTACAACACCGGCACTGTGGCTTTCGTCTACCATAACCATTGCATCGTATTTTTCAGCCAATTCGTATATTTTATCAAGAGGACAAACATTACCGTCCATAGAGAATACACCGTCGGTAGCAATTAATTTGAAGCGGCAATCTTTAGCTTCAATAAGTTTAGCTTCCAAGTCAGCCATATCGGCATTGGCATAGCGGAAACGTTTAGCTTTACACAAGCGAACGCCATCGATGATAGAAGCGTGGTTCAACGAGTCGCTGATGATAGCATCTTGTTCGCCCAAAAGAGGTTCAAATACACCACCATTTGCATCGAAGCAAGCAGCATAAAGGATAGTATCTTCTGTTCCAAAGAACTCTGCAATTTTTTCTTCCAATTTCTTGTGAAGGTCTTGGCAACCGCAAATAAAACGAACCGAAGCCATACCAAAGCCGCGTGCATCCATGCCTTCTTTTGCAGCTTTTATAAGTTCTGGATTGTTGGCTAAGCCCAAATAATTGTTTGCACAGAAGTTTAAGCACTTCTTGCCTTTTACCAAAATTTCTGCTCCTTGTGGAGATTCTATGATACGTTCGTTCTTATACAAACCAGCAGCTTCGATTTCTGCCAACTCTTTTTGAAGATGTTTTTGAAAACTATTATACATAATATCAATATTTTATATGTTATATTCGTATTACAATTAATTACGCAAAGGTACAGTTTTTTTTCTAAACAAACAGTTATTTTGCAAGGTATTTTAATATTATAGTGTAACTTATTGATGTACAAGATATTCCCAAAAGAAGACTTTTTAGAAGCAGACTTATGTTGAGTATTTGAAAAATCGGCCGATTATCAGTAGTTAAAACACTCGATTACCCCCATAACAAACACCCGACTAAGAAGCATTGAAACACTCGAGCGATTCACCATCTATCGTTCGAGTATGGAACCTCGTATCGACATAGTACCTCATCTTTGTATTCGACTAATTTCGGTTGCCTCAACACACAGCATTTTTATGGGCAAAATACAATATTATCACAAAAGTTTTACGCCGCAAAATTATGTTCAAACGCAGAAATATGGCTTGAGTACCGACTTTGAAAAGTATCAGCTTAGCTATAGAAACAAAAAAGTTCACAGAGAATTCTGTGAACTTTTACTATTTCACGATTACATCTCTGCCATTTCGCCTATTTTGGCACGATTTTCCAACTCCATTTTTCCGAAACGGAATGTCAAACCGGCACTTATAGAGCGACTGTTTACAACCTTATTTGTGTTGGATGATATGTAATATGGGTTGTTTATTATGTTTTCTTGTTTGTTCCAATTAAACAAATCCCATACACTTATGTGTATCGATAGTTTTCTTTTGAAGAAATCGGCACGTACACCACAATCAAAATTATAAGTAGCTCTGTTTTCGGCATATAATGTTTGGGTCGGAGAACGATAACGTCCCGAAGCATAAACATTGAACTTATTCCATAGCTTAGCATTAACATTCAAGTTGAAGCTATAACTAAACGACTCATACGATTTTAGCACATCGCCTTCCGGATATTGATAGTACGAATCGTACATATTGGCATAAAAACGCACATTTACAAAGGCTGCAGGGCGATAAGTTACTCTGAATTCGGCTCCTGTGCTATGCGATTTTCCTACGTTTACAGGCATGCTATAGCTTACATATCTTCCAAATATATCACTATATTCGGCTGTTGTAAGAGTGTTTACCTGATCGGTAATGTTGCGGTGATATGCCGAAACCCCTACCGAACCAAAGTTTTCGAAATACTTAGTCCACCCCCCTTCAAACGAGTGGGTATATGCTGCTTCCAATTCAGGATTACCTTTGCTATAACTATCTTCGTTGTAAGTAACAAAAGTTGTTAATTGTCCGGGACTTGGATTGCTTATTCTACGAGTGTAACTCAACGAGAAATTATGCATCGATTCGGTACGATATGTCAAGTGCAACGATGGATTTAGGTTGCGATACGAAATACCTTTTACATTATCTTCGGGTTTGTTTAGTATCATATAATCCATCACTTGATATTCTGCTCTTAAACCTGCTTTTGCAGTAAAGTTGCCAAACTGATGACGTACTGTAACGTATGCGCCCAATTCTTTGGATATACTTTCAGCATCTTTAAAACGCAACGAGTCTAATTTTCTCTCTCCCGTACCCCATTCCAACGTATCGGTACTATACAAAGTGTTATCAGTATCATACAAACTGGTTATACCCACTTCTATTTCTCCATTTTCGGAATATGGGTAAGCATAGTCCACATCAAGACCGATAGAATTGGAGAAACCGGTGTTGTTTTTGTCTTGATCCAAGTTTAAATGGCTATACAAAGGATTGGAATAGTTTCGTATAAACATGCTGTTTGAGTTGTTCGACGAAATATTTCCCGACAAATCAGCCATAATGCTATGACCTTCGTTGTTGAACTTATGTTCGTAGTTCAAACCATAATGACCAAATGTATTGCCACTTTTCGAATTGTTTTCGGTAGTATATTCGTATTCGATACCACTTTCTCGACGCAAACGCTCTTCAAACGATTCGCTATCGTTTCCAAAGCGGTTAAATCCGCCCCATAAAGATAAGGTATTCATCGAGTCGATATTGTAAGAAGCGTTAAGGAATATATTTCCCGAAAGCGACTTGTTTAAACCATCCGAAACATATTCTTGGTAGCTTGCAGTGTCTTCCATATTATTTCTATCTAACGAAATAGAATATCCATTGTTTTCGCTTTCGCGTTTGGAATAGCGCAAACCTGCATACACGTTGAACGAGAATTTCTCGTTTGCCCACATATACGATATCCATGGCGAGACATTAGGTTGCGACGCTGCACGAACTCCAAAGCTGGTAAAACTATTATGTTTTATATGTGCAGTGGTTACGATATTGATAACCCCACCATCTGTTTTGCTGCCATATCTTGCCGAAGGATTGGTTATTACCTCTATACGATCAAGAGCATTGGCCGGAAGTTGTTGTATGTAAGTTTTTAGGTTTTCTTCGTTCAAACGCGACGGCTTGTCGTTTATCCATATCTCTACACTGCTGACGCCACGCAAGGTTACATTGCCTTCGATATCCACTTCCACACCGGGAGCATTTTGAAGTGCATCGGCGGTGGTACCACTTTGTATACTTGGGTCTTCCGATACGTTGTACATCGTTTTTTCGCCATCTGCCGCATACATAGGTTTCTTTTCTTTAATCACTAATGTTTCCAACATTGTGGCGCCTTTGGCAACTTTTATAACGCCTAAATCGATGTTTCCTTCAGGCACTTTTACAAGCAAAAATGCTCCTTGATATCCAATACTTGACACTCTGAGATAATATTCGCCCGATGGCACACCCGTAATAACGAACTTACCTTTTTCGTCGGACGATGCACCACGCACAAATGTACTGTCTTTCGAATTCAACATGCCCACATTGGCAAACATCAACTTTGTGTTGTTGCCTTCTTCTTCCAACACACCCGAAACTGTATATGTAGCCACATCAGTTTTCTTTTTTTGTTGTTGATTGGGATCCTTCATATCAAATGGAGGTTTTGCACCTGCAGGTGGTTTAAATCCTCTTGGCGGTCTTCCCGGAGGTGGGCCACCACCAGGTTGTGCTATCGTCATTACATTAGTCAATAAAAATATTACCAATAATGAAATCTTTAATATTCGCATAGTTCTATCTTTTATATTTAATATTCTCTTATCTATCTTTACGTATATATATTGCCTAAAAACGCTCTTTAGATCTGCAATATGTTAAATAATTGGTACCGCATTGGCTAAAAATATTGCAAGCACACCGAAAAAAAATCTGTTTTTTTACAATATATTGGCTATATTTCAGATTACAACAGAGTTACTTTGCCATCTTTTAAGCAATAGTTTTCTCCCGATTCGGGACATGTGGCATAGCCTTGTGAGTCAAATTCCAATTTATGTCCGCACCTGCTCATCCAACCCATTTGATAAGCCGGATTTCCCACATATAGTGCATAATCAGGTATATCTTTGGTAATAACGGCTCCGGCACCCACAAAGGCATATTCTCCAATATCATGCCCACAAACTATGGTGCTATTGGCTCCTATGGTGGCCCCTTTGCCCACACGGGTTGATTTGTATTGATTTTTTCGCGACACTGCACTGCGAGGATTTATAACATTGGTAAACACGCACGAAGGGCCCAAAAACACATCATCTTCACATATCACCCCGGTATAAACAGACACATTATTTTGCACCTTTACATTGCGACCCAACACCACACCCGGCGACACAACCACATTTTGACCGATGTTACATCCTTCGCCTATTGTACATCCCTGCATTATATGCGAAAAATGCCATATTTTTGTACCACTGCCTATCGTGCATCCTTCATCTATTATCGCTGTTTCGTGTGCAAAATAATTTTGATTTGCCATTTGTTTGCAAAGTTTATTTATTTCTTATGTATTGTTCCCATTTCCATGCCGACATCAATGTGTCTTCTAACGAACGCTCGGCCTTCCAACCCAACTCGGTATTTGCCAAAGTAGTATCGGCATATATCGATACCACATCACCTTGGCGTCGTGGCGCTATCTTATAATTCAATTTTAAATTGTTTACCTTTTCAAACATTTCTATAAGTTCCAACACCGACGTTCCTTTGCCCGTTCCCACATTGAATATCTCATAATTTTCTTTATTCTTGTCATCTGCCATTCTGGATATGGCCGACACATGTGCTTTGGCCAAATCCACCACATCGATATAATCTCTTATACAAGAGCCGTCGGGAGTAGGATAATCGTTGCCAAAAACGCTCAAACATTCTCTTATGCCCGATGCAGTTTGGGTAATGAAAGGCACCAAATTGTTGGGCACTCCGCGAGGCAATTCGCCAATAAGTGCAGAAGGATGTGCTCCTATAGGATTAAAATATCTCAATGCTATACCCCTGATGTTCGACGATGCCACTGTGTCGCGTAATATATCCTCGCATATCTGTTTGGTATTGCCATACGACGATATTGCCGGCATACGCGGTGTTTGCTCCGTAACGGGCAACACTTCTGTTTCGCCATAAACGGTGGCCGACGACGAAAATACAATATTACGGCGATTGTATTTTTGCATCAACTCCAAAATATTCAAAAAGGAAGTAATATTGTTTCTATAATATTTCAGTGGTTGTTCCACCGATTCGCCAACAGCTTTGAAGGCAGCAAAATGAATAATAGAATCAAAACTATATGTTTGAAATAATTTATCCATGGCATCATAGTCGCAACAATCAATGTTTTCGAAAGCTATTTTTCTGCCCACTATTTGCTCTACTCCCTTCAAGCATGTATCATCGCTATTAGAAAAATTATCTACTGCCACTACTTCAAAGCCTGCATTTATCAATTCTACCAATGTATGCGAGCCTATAAAGCCTGCACCTCCTGTTACTAAAACAGTTTTTTTGGAATCTTTTGTCATAATCTTTATCGTATATTTTAAATAAATCTACGTAGAACAGCCCCCCAAAACAAAACGTTATACCCGACCTGCTCTACGTATACATAACTCTCTTTTTTTTAATGCCTTTATTGATTATCCAATGCTGTGTAAATAGAGTTGTTGCTCTTAAACTCAGGCACTATTTGCTTCATTTTGCCAACTATTTTATATCCGTCGCAAGAGCCGAGAATTTCTTCCAATTCCGATATTTCGGCATTAACCTCTTCTTTTGTATACTGATGCACTTTGGCTCTCATAATCTTAGGATTTTCTGTTTCTATGGTATTTTCCTTAGTTGCCAATAGTTCTTCGTACAATTTTTCTCCCGGACGCAATCCCGTTATCTCTATTTCCACGTCATGCATATTGGAAAGCATAATCATCTTTTTGGCCAAATCGTATATCTTTACAGGTTTACCCATATCGAATACGAATATATTGTTGTTTTCGCCAATGGAACAAGCCTCCAACACAAGGCTGCAGGCCTCCGGTATGGTCATAAAATAACGTATGATATTACGATCGGTAACAGTAAGCGGGCCACCTTTTTCCAACTGCTTTTTAAACAAAGGAATAACCGAACCATTGGAGCCAAGCACATTGCCAAAACGTGTGGTAATAAACTTGGTTTCGGCCGATTGGCGACTTTGAGTATATATTTCGGCTATACGCTTGGTGGCACCCATAACGTTTGTGGGATTCACAGCCTTATCGGTAGACACCATCACAAATTTTTCAACCTTATGGTCGATGGCTAAATCCACAACATTCTTGGTACCAAACACATTTACATACACAGCCTCGTAAGGAAATTCTTCCATAAGCGGCACATGCTTGTAAGCGGCAGCATGGCATACCACCTGAGGTTTGAAACGCTCAAACACATCTTTCATCTTCCGATAATCCTTAACATTGGCTATCACAAACTCCATTGGAACACCCATATTTTTGTATGGCTCGTTGTTTTTTAATTCGAATTGCAAATCATACAATGGCGATTCTGCTTGATCTAAAAGGACAAGTTTTTTGGGCGAATAGTGCAACACCTGACGGCATATTTCGCTACCTATCGACCCTGCAGCACCGGTAACCAACACCACTTTATCCTTCAATTCTTTGGTAACATCCTTATTGCTAAGCGATATAGGCTCGCGACCCAAAAGGTCTTCAATCTTAACATCCTGTATCTGATTGGCAGTAAGTTCGCCATTTATCCATGTATTGATATGAGGTATCGATTTTACGTTCAACCCCAAGTCAACACCCTTGTTTATAATATCTTTACGCTCTTTTAAACTGATACTGGGTATAGCCAATATCATCATATCAATCTTATTCTTTTCTATAAACTCGGTCGTTAAGTGTGTGGGATTAAGCACCTTTACACCATTTATGGACTTGCCTATTTTTTTAGTCGAATCGTCGAAAAAGGCTTTTATGTTATACTGATGAGTGGTATCGTTATACAAAGCATTTTGTGTAATACGTCCCGCATCTCCGGCACCATAAATCACCACATTTTCTATTTTGGCATGAGGACGCAAATATTCGTTATACACACGACGGATAATCAACCTCGAAATAGTGAGAGTCATGAATGTAAACAAACATATAAACAACAGCCCTATGTAAGTAGGATAGTAGGGTAGCAATTGGGGATAGAAATAACATAACACAAACTTGCTTCCCGATAATATTACGAACGAAATAAAACTTACGTATATCAACTTCACTATATCGTTAAAGCCCGAATAGCGAAGCATGCCCCTATAAGATTTCGTAACAAAGAATACCACACTGAACACCAACAAAACCGGAATCAACTCCCTTAAAGAATTAGCTATCAGCACACTTTCAAATCTATCGTAATTCTTTAAAAGAATCAACAAAAAGTACGAAAAAACAACTATAAACACATCAAACAAAAAAATCAATCCTCGAGGAAACGAATTTGAATTTCTTTTTCCGTATACCAATCTTGCAAAGTAAATTAAAAACTTTTTCATATATTTTATTTTTTATTGTTTACAATTTAGACAATAAAATACACCCATTATTTATCACATATATCTAAATTGCTGACCATTACACAGAAAAAAATATATAAACAAACCTTTTTCTGCACTGCAAAGATACATTTTTTTTTGTTACCGACCAAAATTTTTCCTGTTTATTTCGAACTAAAGGCTAATTCTACATAATTGACGTAGCACACCTTGCCCAAATACACATCTTTCACTTCGCCGTTGTGGTTTACTTTTTGTTTTTTATTTAAGGCAACTTCTAAAAATTCCACGTTTCAGTAAATTAGAAGAATTATTCTTTAAACTTTTGAGTGCTTTGCCCTGTTGACTTCGTCGATGTTGCTATCGCTCGAAAGAACTAATGCTAAGGCATTGCTCTTTACTCGCTTAATCGCAACGTTATTGAAATCTTTCCATTTCTTTTTCAATTGCATAGCCCGCTATGCTCAATCAAAAGAAAGTAGAAATCTTCCTACTAAAAATTCATAAATCACTCGCAAAGCAACTTTAGAAATTGCCTTAAATATCTATAGCCATTCGTTGTAGTTCTATATGTTTGTATTTCAATTAATTCACGTTTTGTTCGAGAATAATGGTCGGTAAACTTCGAGAATGATAGTCGAAAGAGTTCGAGAATGATAGTCGACAAACTTCGATTGCGATGGTCTCCTATCGGCGATAGGGCGGTTTCCTATCGGCGATAGGAGGGTTCCCTACCGCCGATAGGAGGGGTTCCTATCGGCGATAGGAGACCATCGCTCTCGTACTTTGTCGACTATGCTAATCGAAGTTTGCTGACCATTGCTTTCGAAGTAATATATTTCTTGCCTCGAAAGCAGTCTGTGTCGGTTCGCCTATCGTCCTTTTTCTTTAGGCAACTTCTATATTTATGGCATCACACACAGCAGCTACCACCTCTTGAACTTCTATATTTTCCAAATACGGACTTATGGGTAGAGAAAGTACTGTTTTGCAAAGGTTTTCGGTTACGGGCATAGTGTCGTTATATGATTGCAAATGCATATAAGCTGTTTGTTTGTGCAAAGGTTTTGGATAATACACCATGGTGGGAATACCTTTGTTTTTCAATTCGGCTTGTATCCTATCACGAACTTCTTTGTTATCAAGCACTATGGTGTATTGAGCCCACGAAGAACAATAACCTTTAGGCACCACCGGAGTATGCACCACTGATTTTAATTTTTTGGTATATTCACAAGCTATGTCATTAATACTTTGAAGTTCGTATTCTACAAAGGCTTTCAATTTCACTTTTAGTATTGCAGCCTGCAAAGTGTCTAATCTTGAATTCATTCCTATTCTTACATTATCGTATTTAAAAATTCCTTTGCCATGAGAGCGATACGATTTTGCAAGCTCAGCCCATTCGTCATTGTTTGTAAACACAGCCCCTCCATCGCCATAACAACCCAATGGTTTGGAGGGGAAAAACGATGTGGTGGCAATATCACCAAAACTGCAAGCCTTTTTGCCTGCAATGCTACCACCAAAACCTTGTGCACCATCTTCGAGCATATAAAGACCATAGTTGCAAGCTATTGCACTTATGGCAGTATAATTTGCAGGCAATCCGAAAAGGTCTACTGTCAATATTGCCCTTGGGTTCAAAACTCCTTCATTTATAGTGCTGATTATCTTTTGTTCCAAATCCAAAGCACTGATATTAAAAGTTTCAGCATCCACATCTACAAATATCGGAGTGGCACCTACCACCGAAACAGCTTCGGCTGAAGCAAAGAAAGTAAAGTCGGGGACAAACACTGCATCTCCTTCTTTTACGCCTAATGCTTTTAACGACAAGACAAGGGCATCGGTACCATTGGCACAGGTTATACAATGCTTGGTGCCAACATATTGAGCCAACTGCTGTTCCAATTCCACAACAGGTTGCCCCATAATAAAGTTGGCAGAAGCCATAACTTCTTTTATCTCCTTATCAATATCATTGCATAATGCAGCGTATTGTCTTTTCAAATCTCTAAATTCCATGCTACAAAGTATTTACCATCCAAAAGGATGATTGGTGAGAGGATATTTTGCCAATGGATGATAATCTCCTTTAAGGCCTATAGGCACGGCATTGCGTATGTCATGCACTATATCGATACAATTACGAGCCTCGGCTATTCCGAACCCCTCTCCTGCCAATATTTTTTGATAACTGAGGGTGTGAAGTTCGGTAAATCCTTCGCTAAATTCAAACTCGCTGCCATCTACCATTATAGTGCGATAAGTCCGCTTACCTTCAGCCATAGCTTGTTCAGGCAAATGCTCGGCATTGATACTTAGGAAGTATCTAACTCTTGCCTTTGGCATTTCGAGGTATCCTGCTACACGGTCGTGACTCATTACATGCACCACATTCTTAGTTACTTTGCCGAATATCCACGAGAGCATATCATAAAAATGGACACCGATATTTGTGGCCACTCCTCCGCTTTTATGGACATCGCCTTTCCATGAAGCATAGTACCAATTGCCACGCGAAGTTATATAAGTAAGGTCCACATCGTATACTTTATCGGCGGGGCCTTGTTCTATACGTTTTTTAAGTTCCACCACAGATTTGTGCAAACGAAGTTGCAAAATATTATAGGCCTTATGCCCCGTTTCTTCCTCCACCTTTTCCAAAGCATCTATATTCCATGGATTCAGCACCAAAGGCTTCTCGCAAACAACATCGCACCCCAACCGCAACCCATAACGAGTATGCGCATCATGGAGATAGTTTGGAGTACATACCGACACATAATCTATTTTGTTATCAGACTTTTGCAGTTTTGTATTGTGACGATCGAATAATTCCTGTTCTGTAAAAAAAGCCGCATTGGGGAAATAACTATCCAAAATACCCACACTATCAAACTTATCGTAAGCCGACGCCAAATTATTTCCTGTATCCTTTATAGCTTTTAAATGTCGCGGAGCAATATATCCCCCTACTCCTATGAGTGCAAAATTCTTCATATCAAAATCTTTTTTACAATCGAGCATCTATTATATTTTTTGGCAAAACGCCCTTTACATCATAAACAATTCCATCTTGTTTCAACCATCGGCGCACATCCATTCCAATAAATTCTTTATGTGCCACGGCAAGAATTACGGCATCAAATTTTTCTTTTTCAACACAATCCCAATCGTTAGTTATCGGAATATTATATTCGCCTAAAAGTTGATTATAATCGGCATATTTATCAAACACCATTATATTTGAAGTGTATTCAAACAATGTGTTATAGATATCCACCACCTTTGTATTTCTGATATCGGAACAATTTTCTTTAAATGTCACTCCCAATATCAATATTTTAGAATCCTTTATCCTTATTCCCTTTTTATTCATACACTTTATTACCTGATATGCCACATATTCGCCCATGCCATCGTTCAGTTCGCGAGAGGCAGTCATAATGCGAGGCAACACCCCAAACACTTGTGCCTTTTGCATAAGATAATAAGGATCTATGCCGATACAATGTCCCCCTACCAATCCGGGAGTCATTTTAATAAAATTCCACTTAGTTGAGGCAGCAGCAATAACGTCGTGAGTATCTATATCCATAGCATTAAAAATCTTAGCCAACTCGTTCATAAAAGCTATATTTACATCTCGTTGCGAGTTTTCGATAACCTTCGATGCCTCTGCCACTTTTATAGATGGTGCTTTGTGAGTGCCATTAAGAAGTACCGAATTATATAAATCATCTATAATATCTGCCACTTGTGGCGTAGATCCGGATGTTACCTTTATTATCTTTTCGACAGTATGCTCTTTATCGCCCGGATTGATGCGTTCGGGAGAATAACCTGCATAAAAATCGACATTAAATCTCAATCCCGAAACCTCCTCAACAATAGGCACACATACCTCTTCCGTTACGCCCGGATATACAGTGGATTCATAAATAACAACACCTCCCTTTCCAATAACCTTGCCCACTGTGGCACTTGCTTTTTTTAATGGAGAAAGATCCGGATTATTATTTTCATCAACGGGAGTAGGCACAGTAACTATATAAAAATCACATCCTTGTATATCCTCAACCCTCGACGTAAACAATAACCCATCGGCCAAAGCTTTTTTTAAGAGATTATCTGACACCTCGAACGTGTCATCATGGCCCTGCATCAAGGCATTTATTCTTTCAATATTAACATCAAACCCTATGGTTTTATACTTTGTAGAAAACAATCTTGCCAAAGGCAAGCCTACATATCCCAAACCTATTATTGCTATTTTTTTTCCAAATTCCATAGTCTTCAAAGTTAATCTATAGTATAAAACTCATGTTATGTAGTTTTATTGTTTTTTTATAAGTCAAAAAGTTGCAATCCACTCTTTAAGCTGTAATATTTGACTTTTATACAATTCTATTCTATCTTCAATAACATCACGTCCCCATTTGGTGGTGGCATATCCGTTGGCTCTCGAAATAAAAGATTCATCGTCCAAATCATTATCCAGTTCAATAAGACACTGCAAAGCTTTTTCTTTCTTTTCCAATTCTTTGGCCAATTCTTCCGCTGTTGCAAAGAAACCGATATTCTCACCTCTATATTTGAATTGTTTTTTCATAAGATTCTTTCTCTTTATTAACTGAAAAAAATCCCCATTCACTAACGCAAACGAGGATTTTAATCAATATATTAATGAATGTTTATCATTTTATGCTTCGCTTTCTTCTCCGTAGCCATAGCCGTAACCATAGCCATAAGTATACGCATAACCATATCTATAGCCATATGCTTTCTTGCCCATAGGAACTGCTACCAAAAGCATAGCCATATTCTTGAATTTATTCGAATCGGCTAATTCTTGGATTTTTGGCAAATAACGTTTATCTAATACACCTATACGAGCAACATATAAAGACATGTCTGCACACTTATTGATTATAACCGCATCAGCCACAAACTGAGCAGGAGTAGAGTCGATGATAACGTAATCATAATGTCGTTTTAGATACTCAATAAGTTTTTCATACTTATCGGTAAGCAACAACTGAGTTGCATTAGGTGGTGTTTTCTCACAAACGATATAATCCAAGTTTGGAGAAATTGTACTATGAGAAATTATATTAGATATATTATCTTCTTTTCCGATAAAATATTGCATTACACCATTTCTTTCGCGAGGAGCCATCATTTTAGACAATGAGCGCTTACGCAAATCCAAATCCACCACAATGGTCTTTTTGCCTAAAAACGCAAGCGACAACGAAAAATTCAAAGCCGAATAAGACTTTCCTTCACCCGGAACAGTGGATATAAGTTGGATTACCTTTTGCGATGGTTCGTTCATAAAGAAATGAATATTGGAATGTAACATTCGAAATGCTTCTGTAAGAGGATCATTACCATTCTCTAACACTACAATATCATCATTTTCTCTTCCTTTGGGTTTTTCAGGTATTTCTCCTATCACAGGAACATTTATAGCCTTTTCTACATCTACTCTCGAACGAACTTTTGTATTAAAGAATTCCCACAAGAATATGTATACAAACGGAATAACAATACCTAATACCACGCCTACCAAAACATACATCATGGTGCGGGGAACAATAGGAACACCGGTTCCATTGGCAGATTCTACTATCTTCGCATTAGATTCTGTAACAGCCAACGTAAGAGCATTTTCTTCGCGTTTATTCAACAAGTACAGATACAAAGATTCTTTTATTTTTTGTTGACGTAATACATCTGTTACTTCCTTTTCCTGAGTAGGCATATTTGAGATTTTGCTTTGAGATAACTTTTCTTGTTGCAACAAACTATTACGCTTAATTTTTACAGTTTCCAACAAATTATCTACCGAACGCACCACTGCTTCACGAGTTGCCTCCAACGCTCGATACAAATTCTTTGTGGTAGGGTTATTGGCACCCGAATTGTTCAATATCTTGTCATATTCCAATTTTTGAGTATTGTAATTTGTTATCAACGACTGAACTCCTGCATCGGCAATACCTACGTTAGCCGGTATCAAATCGTCTTTCTTCGCAGGATCCTCAAGATATCGTTTCATGTATTTAACCATACTCAACTCTGTTTCCACAGCCAAAACTTCTTCGGTATATTTAAGTCCTGAAGTAAGAGCCAAATTTGAAGCCACAGCATAGTCGGTTACCTGAGTACTTTGCTTCAACGAAGCCACACGCTCATCAACATCTTCCAACTCTCCTGAAATCAAACGAATACGATTGATAATGAAGTCTTCGGTATTTTGTGCTATTTTGTTTTTATCAGCAATAGCGTCTGCATTATACACCGCGATCAAAGTATCCAACACTCGTTTTGCACGCAAAGGATTAGAATCTTTTATCGAAAGATTTAATATACCGGTAACTTTATCAGGACGACTTACCGAAAGATTGGCTAACAACGACTTCGCTCTCTTATCTGTCGGGGTTACAGAAATTTTTATTTCTTTGTTCAAAAACTCATCAGTATACAAGTCAGTTTTTTCTATACTGAAAGAATTATCATCATTCAACGCTATAATTTGGTTAAAATCAGCGACTCCTTCCAATTCAAGTTTTTGAGATGGAATTTCCAACAAGTATGCATAAGTGTTACTATCCAAAATTGAAACAGATGCCACTATGCTTAAATTATTTCTCTGACCCAATTTGTTCAACAAAGTAAAATGAATTGGTGTAGCTCCATACAAATCTTTCTTTCTAAAAGTTGTATTTTGCTGATACGATACCTGCAAATTGAGTTTCTCCACTACACTCGACATCAATGGTGTTGATTGTAAGATGTATATCTCATTTTCCAATATAAGACCTTTACCAAAAACTCCTAAATCTCCAAATAATGCAGACGATCCAAACTCAGAACTACCACCGGCCTTTTCATCTCGAATTAAAATCATAGCACTTTCTTGATATATTGGTGTTTGTGTTTTTGCAAACAAAAATGCGGCAACAGCACATACCATAACCGATATCAAGAAAATCCACCATCTATTCACCAAAACAAATAGGAGCTCACGAATATCTATCGAGTTTTCTTCCAACTCCTTATTCTGTTGCATATTATTTATTTGATTTTCCATATAATATCTGATATTTACCCGTTAGTAATTCACTTATTTTCTTAGATTAATAATTATCGACACCATACTTGCGAAGAAAGATGCCAAAGATGTAGCAGCTGATATCATTGTCAAATCTTGCACACCTTGACGTTTACGACGATTGTTTGGCTCAACATAAACAACATCATTTTGTTCCAAATAGTAGTACGGCGAAACAAACAAATCCTTCGAAGTCAAGTCAATAGTACCTATTTCTCGTTTTCCATCTTTCTCACGAATAACTGTAACATTTGTGCGTAATCCGTATATTGTAAGGTCTCCGGCAGCACTCAATGCTTCCAATATCGTCATTTTTTCGTTATCAACATTAACAATACCGGGATGTGCCACTTCTCCCATCACATATATTTTGTAGTTCAACAATTTAACTGTAACAACAGGATCTGTAACATATCCTCCGGAAATAAGTTTTTCTTCTATAAGTTTGGAGACTTGAAGAGGAGTTAATCCCTCTACTTTTATTTTTCCCAAAACCGGGAAAACTATTTCACCATTTTTCACTAAGTATCCATCCATGAGGGGATCTATTCTTTGGAAATTGTTATAACCACCACCTGCTACTGTGTTTATTTGTTTATTGGTTTGCTTATTAAACACTGTAACAGCTTGAGGAGTTTCACTCTCTACCAAAATCATCAAAATGTCGTTGTTCTGAATCTTTACTTCAAACTTTTGACTTATACTGCTATGAGCACCACGATCTACGTTTTGAAAATAAGTCATATCTTTCGGTGTCCTACATGATCCAAAAAACAACACCAACACGATAAACGGAAAAATCCTTAGTTTTTTCATTGTCATATCTTTTTATTTTTTCTCAATTTAGCACAATTTACCTCCAACAAGATTCCCTATAAATAAATATAAAACAAATGCTTACACAATATTTATAGGCATTATTGAAGATACTATAGGTTGCAAAATTACAAAAAAAAAGTGAATCTAAAAAGGAAAATGACATTTTTAATATTTTCACCAACTGATAAAATTCTATGCAACTAATAGAGCCGGAAGATTTATAACAATCAGGCAGCAAAAAACGAGGAAAAAAATCATAAAAAAACAATTATATCTCTTTATAATTCTAAAGCATAAAGACCCATATTTTGTACGATAAAAAATAGATAAATAAAGTGTTTATTCTGTATTTTTCGAGAGGGTAAAAAGTTTTTTTATCCTTTTTTCCTTCCATAAAAAAAAAGAAATTACACCATCTTTAAACCTAACAAACAAACACTTATGAATTTTACGTATTTTTTTTCTTTACAGATTGAAAAAAAAGTTATAAATTTGCCGTTGATTTTATTACGTTTAATTTATAAGTTAGTTTAGATTTATTATTGTAAAAAACAATTTTGAGTTATGGTAGGAGTAAACAAGGTAATTCTAATTGGAAATTTAGGTAAAGACCCTGAGATTATCACATTCGACACAGCCAAGAAAGCTATATTTCCATTGGCAACCACCGAATTTTACAGAAACAAAGAAGGACAAAAAGTAGAACAAACCGATTGGCACAACATTGTATGTTGGAGAAGTTTGGCAGAAATCTCTGAAAAAATCTTGAAAAAGGGAACGCAAATATATCTTGAAGGTAAGTTGCGTACACGTTCGTGGGAAGATAAAGAAGGAAACAAACGCTATATCACAGAAGTCCTTGCTGAAAATTTTACGGTATTAGCCAACAGAAATTATGCCAAAAATCAAGATGATATAGATTTAAGTCCGATAGATGATATATTAAACGACAACACAGAGCCGTTAGAGGATTTACCATTCTAAAAACGACAAAATCATAAACAATAAAAGGCATCTCATTTGATGATGCCTTTTATTTTATCTACAGCCTTATACTGACATTATTTCTTTTTGTTTGGCTTCGAATATTTTATCAGCCTCTGCCACATATTTGTCTGTAATATCTTGAACTTCTTTTTCTACTTGTTTTACTTCATCTTCAGGCACGCCTTTATCTTTTAGTTTTTTCACCTTATCAAGCACATTACGACGTGCATTTCTTATATTTACTTTACCGGTTTCCACCTCAGCTTTTGCTGCTTTGGCCAACTCTTTACGGCGTTCCTCTGTCAATGGAGGAATAATGATACGCAACATATCCGCTTCTTGTTGAGGATTAAAACCAAGATTAGCAGCTTGTATTGCTTTGCTTATTGCACCCATCATACTCTTTTCCCAAGGTTGTATGGTGATATTGCGAGGATCGGGAGTTGAAATATTTGCTACTTGACTGATAAGGGTCGGAGTACCATAATAATCAACTTTTATTCCATCCAACATAGCAGGATTAGCCTTTCCTGCACGTATCTTTGTCAATTCACTTTCGATGTGCTTTACTGCACCTTGCATGTTGTTTTTAGCTTCTTCCAAACATGCTTTTGATAAATCGTTCATAGTATGTTTTATTAATTTATTTTTCTTACTTTACTTCAGTTCCTATCGATTGTCCTTCCACTACTTTAAGCAAATTGCCTACTTTATTCATATCAAATACATATATAGGCAAATTGTTTTCTTCGCACAAAGCAAAAGCGGTCAAATCCATTATTTTTAATTTCTTTGCCAACGCTTCTTGAAACGACAATGTGGTATATTTTGTTGCATTGGGATCTTTTTCGGGATCGGCTGTATATACTCCATCCACGCGAGTTCCCTTTAATATAACATCAGCTTTAATTTCTACAGCTCTAAGTGCAGATGCAGTATCTGTGGTAAAGAATGGATTTCCACTTCCACCTCCTATAACCACTACTTTACCCTCTTCCATGGCTTCTATTGCTCTTCTGCGACTCATTTCCTTACATATTGGTTCTATGGCTAATCCCGATAGTAATTCTGTTTTTATTCCTTGTTTTTCGAGTTCAGCTTGTAGCGCCATACTGTTTATCAATGTTGCAAGCATTCCCATATAGTCTCCTTGCACCCTATCCATTCCTTTTGCAGCTCCGCTCAATCCTCTGAAAATATTTCCACCGCCTATAACTATCGCCACTTGTACACCTTTTTCAACTACTTCTTTTATGTCTCTTACATATTGTTCAAGCATATCGGGAGAAATACCATAACTTTGATTTCCCATCAGCGACTCGCCACTAAGTTTTAATAAAATACGATTATATTTCATATTTCTAAATGATTTTTGTTTTACTTACATTTACTATAACTCGCTATATATACACATCTTACAGCGAAACACCTATTTATTATCAAAAACAAAGATAGTAAAAATCCTTCAATTTTGTATCCTTTTTCAAACAAATAGCAAATTTTCTTTTATCATAACAATATTTACGGCATAAACAAACAACTATCGCCATAACTCAAAAACCTAAAATCGTGTTGCAACGCATAGTTATAGCCTTCCTTCCATTTATCGCCTATCAAAGCCGAAACCAACAATAACAATGTACTCTTGGGCTGATGAAAGTTAGTAATAATACCTTTTACCAAACGATATTTATAACCGGGAGCTATCATCAATTGAGTGTCGCCATATAATGTATCGATAACATTTCTATCCATAAAATCGAGTACATTATGCAGCGCATCTTCAGCCGGCAAAGCATAATCGGCAAGTTCGTATGGTTCCCATTGGCTTATATGCATCTGTTCTATTGTGGCATCAATACCAAGTTTAACACCAAACCAATATACTGATTCCAAAGTACGTACCGATGTAGTACCTACCGGGATAATAGTTTTTGAAACATATTCCAATAAGTGAATAATATTTTGTCTAGATACTTCCACCTTTTCGATATGCATCTCATGATTACCAATAGTGGCAGAATCTACCGGTTTGAAAGTACCGGCTCCCACATGCAAAGTTACGAACTCTTTTGCAATACCCTTGCTTTCAAGATTTTCAAAAACAGAGGTACTAAAATGCAAACCCGCTGTAGGTGCGGCCACAGACCCCTCATGTTTAGCATAAACGGTTTGATAACGTTGCTTATCGCTGTCCACAGCCTCTCTGTTGAGGTATGGAGGCAAAGGTATAACCCCAAAATGTTCTATTATATGAGCAAACGACATCTCACTATCGTTCCAGTCAAAATCCACCACCCAAGCATTCGACACAGCATATTTTCTATCCACAGTAAGTGTAACATCTTTACCATCAATAGTTATACTGCGCGACAATCTTCCGTTTTTCCACTTTTTGTTGTTGCCCACAAAGCAAAGCCAGGTAGAATGCTGTCTTTGCTCAAAAGCAGACGATATAGCCATATCGTGGGGTTCCAAACAGAATATTTCTATCAAAGAGCCTGTTTCTTTCCTAAAAAACAATCGGGCATGAATAACCTTTGTATTATTGAAAACCAATAAAGTATCGTCAGCCAAATAATCGGGCAAACGATTAAACACTGATTCTTCGAACCTATCATTTTTGTATACCAACAGTTTAGACTCATCGCGATTTGCGAGAGGAAATTTTGCTATACGCTCGTTAGGCAACGCATAGTCATATTCTTCGATAGCAATACCTTTGGGTGCTTCCATTTGCTTTGATAAGTGTTTTGTTTGTTATAATTTGTTTGTAAAAAAAATAGAGTATAATCTACACTTTTCAGTTCAATTATACTCTACTTTTTCGGTTATATCAATTAGAATAGATTTTCTAATATGCTATCTTCAACAATGTTTGGTAGAGTTACTTTCAAAAGAGGTTCTACTTCCATTGCACGTTTTATTGCAAATATAGCACCTTCGTTTCTAGCCCAACTACGACGAGAAATACCATTGTTTACATCCCAGAACAACATGCTGCGCAAACGACGATCGCTATCTTCAGAGCCATCAATTACCATACCGAAACCTCCATTGATAACTTCGCCCCAACCTACTCCACCGCCATTGTGGATACTTACCCAAGTAGCACCGCGGAACGAGTCGCCGATAACATTATGGATAGCCATATCTGAAGTGAATGAAGAACCATCATATATGTTGCTGGTTTCGCGGAATGGAGAATCGGTACCACTTACATCGTGGTGGTCTCTACCCAATACTATAGGAGCCGATATTCTTCCGTCTTTAATAGCTTTATTGAATTCTGCTGCTATTTTTGTACGTCCTTCGCAATCAGCATACAATATGCGTGCTTGCGAACCTACTACTAAGTGGTTTGCTTTAGCGCCTTCTATCCATTGGATATTGTCGCGCATTTGTTGTTGAATTTCTTCAGGCGATGTTTTTGCCATTTCGGCCAATACTTCCATAGCTATCTTGTCGCTCATGTCCAAATCTTCCGCTTTTCCGGATGTACATACCCAACGGAACGGACCGAAACCATAGTCGAAACACATTGGTCCCATAATGTCTTGTACGTATGAAGGATAACGGAATGTTCCATTTTCGTTCATAATATCGGCACCGGCACGGCTGCTTTCCAAAAGGAATGCGTTGCCATAATCAAAGAAGTACATGCCTTTTGCAGTAAGTTTGTTTACAGCTGCAACGTGGCGACGCAAACTTTCTTGTACTTTTTCTTTGAATAATTCAGGTTGTTCAGCCATCATCACTTTAGCATCTTCAAACGATACTCCTACAGGATAATAACCACCTGCCCATGGATTGTGAAGTGATGTTTGATCGGAACCTAAATCTATATGTATGTTATTTTCTGCTGCATATTCCCAAAGGTCTACAACGTTGCCTTGGTATGCATAAGAACGAGCTTCTTTTTTAGCTATCGATTCGTTTACGTGTTTGAACAATTCTTCCAAATTGTCGTAAACTTCGTCTACCCAACCTTGCGAATAACGTTTTTGGGTTGCACTTGGATTAATTTCGGCAGTGATAGATACCACACCTGCAATGTTTCCGGCTTTAGGTTGAGCACCACTCATGCCGCCCAAACCTGCTGTAACAAATAGTTTTCCGGCAGTATTGCCACCTTGTTTACGAGCAGCATTAAGTACTGTAATAGTAGTTCCGTGTACAATACCTTGAGGTCCGATGTACATATAAGAACCGGCAGTCATTTGTCCGTATTGAGTTACGCCCATAGCATTGAAACGTTCCCAATCATCAGGTTTAGAATAGTTTGGTATCATCATACCATTTGTAACTACTACGCGGGGAGCATCTTTGTGCGATGGATACAATCCCATAGGATTACCCGAGTACATTACAAGAGTTTGTTCTTCTGTCATTTCCGACAAGTACTTCATTGCCAAACGATATTGAGCCCAGTTTTGGAACACAGCACCATTTCCACCATAGGTAATAAGTTCGTGAGGGTGTTGAGCAACAGCAGGATCCAAGTTATTTTGAATCATAAGCATAATAGCTGCTGCCTGACGACATTTGGCAGGATATTCCTCTATGGGACGTGCATACATTTTGTATGTAGGACGGAAACGATACATGTATATACGTCCATATTTAGTAAGCTCTTCGGCAAATTCGGGAGCCAATACACTATGAAATTTTGGGTCAAAATAACGCAAAGCGTTGCGAACAGCCAATTCTTTTTCAGCTTTAGTCAAAATATCTTTGCGTTTTGGAGCATGATTTACACTATCATCCCAAGGTTGTGGTTCGGGCAATACCGAAGGTATACCTTGGCGAAGTTCTTGTTGAAATTCAGCTAATGTCATAAATATAAAGTTTAATTTGTATATAATCTTTTCAAAATCTGCACTTTCTACACACAAGGCAATAAAAAGCGCATTGCAAAGATACGTTTTTTTATTGAATTTTGCCAATCAAACAAAAAAAATACTTTTCGCTTCAGCCAAAAAGTTTATTCCAAACCATTCTCCTCGAACAAACTTTTGCTTTTTTAACTCCCATTTTTCATGCCGGTTTGCATGAGATATTATACAACAGAAAAACTCTCCCTATAGGAAATGAAATTGACGATATACCGTCAACTCCGTCGCACCCGGGTATGAAGACAACGACGGTATACCGTCAAAAAGTTGAAACCCGAGTATAAAAAACAGCCAGTTATCCCCTATTTTTTCCTCGTGATGTCGCAACACTTTCCTCGCGATGTAATAGGAATTTCCTCGCGACGAAAAATCAATTACATCACGAGGAAAAAAAGCGAATCACACACATATTTAAACCACTAATCTATAATATATTACATTTTCACCTGAAAATATAACGTCAAAAACCTTTGCAGATTAAAAAATAAGTAGTAACTTTGTACCCGCAAAACCAAGAGATAGGTTTTGTATTAGAAAGGCATTTTTGCTAGATTTCTCTATTGTGAGCTTCGACAACTTACAAAAGTTAAGAATAAGAATATCATGGAAATGGATGGCTTCACTTTCTTTTTACCCGTTTTTGGTTTCCATCGAGCCGTGGGAAATTTTTATTACAATAGAAGTTGTGCCCGACACGTATTTAGGGAATATATCATGAAATGTAGGTATTTGCTAATAGCAATGACTGTAACAATGTTGTTTAGTTCTTGTACCGTATCAGAAAAAATGGTACAATCTTCACCCGTTGTAGCAAGAAATGTAAAATTAGATCCTATCAAAGCAGACATAGAGGTTAATCAAGATCAAAAATTGGTAGGACAAGGAACTACAAGGTATATTTTTGGTATCGAAGTAGATAATCTTTTGGAAGAAAAAACGGTAGATGGTGTTATTTACTCACAAAAATATCCAATACCAATTTCCATATTATTGGATAGAGGAAAAGCCAAAGCTCGTGCTATAGCAGCATATCGAGCATTGGAAGCTTGTCCGGATTGTGACGTATTAGTCCATCCTAAATACGAGGTTATTATAAACAAATCTCCATTAGGTATTATTTATCGAAAATACACAGTGATTGTAAGCGGATATGGTGCTAAATACACAAACTTCCGCACAGAAAAAGAAATTAAGATTATCGGAAATCAAAACAAAGAATATATTGTTGTTGATGATGAATAATATTGTTCAAATATAACTTGCGGTTAATTAGTTTTCCTGCAAAAACCGATTGGTTATAAATTGTATATTGCAAGATTTTTTTATAACAAACATCTTTATCCCATATACATCATTCTCTAATAATGAATAATGTGTATGGGATAATGCTTTATGTAATGTCCGTCAAAAATCAGGCGGGTAGCAAAGGGTAAAATAGGCGGATAGCAGCACCTTTGTCAGTCGGGTAAGAGTGGGTGAATCAGTCGGGTAACAAAGCCTTAGTCAGTCGGGTAAGTTGGGTGATGGTAGTCGGATGAATCATGATGTGGTAGTCGGCTGTTTAATAATAGTAGAAATGCGTCGTTGATGCTTATCTATTTGACGAAGATATAAACCTCTGATAACAAAAAAGCGTTGGAAAATAATCTTTTCCAACGCTTTACATTATCAAATAAATTATTTCGTTTTATTACTTTCCATACATTGCATATACGTCTATAAACGAAAGATCTTTGCATGTAGCAGTGAATGCTTTTGAATCAGAAATTCCTATAACACCGTCACTATACAAATAGACTAAATCTTTCATAGTTGCAGATATGTTTGCAGAAAATTTCATTTCGGTAAGATCCAATTTGGTTATTGTTGCCGTCATAGTTTCTGACACCCAACCTGTGGGGATAATAAAACCATCACCTAAATCAGTTTGTCCTGTAATGTACGCAGCCGCAGTTTCGCCACTATCGCTTGTAATAAAATTACCGGTAGCGGTATGTGTACCTATCTCGGCTATTGTTCCAATCATCACCAAGTCAGCAGGCAAAGAGGAAGCCTCGGTTTCTTCGGTGAAGTAAGCCATCATTTCGGATAATGTCATATTTTTGGATGCATAGGCTTCAATCAACGGCACAACGTCATAAGAGTCGTACGCTGCCAATATTCCCTTAGGTTCCCAACTTGCCACTCCTTCCAAAGTAAACGAAAAGACAGGTTGCTCGGGTTGTGGTTTTGAGTCTTCTTCATCGTCTTTACACGATGTAAATACCATGGATACAGCCATTATACCCATTAGCAAAAATCTAAATGTTTTTTTCATTTTTCTATAATATTTACTCGTTTGCAATTTATTTTCCCATCATTGCATAAATGTCTACAAGAGAAACATTTTGCAAACTTGCAGTAAATGTTTTGGTTTCACTGCTTCCCATCAAACCTTCTGTCATAATTGATATAAAATCTCCCATTGTAGCCGACATGGTGGCAGAATATTTCATTGCAGTCAAATCAAGTTTAGTAACATTAATTGTTGCACTTGTTGATACCCAACCTGTGGGAATACTTTGACCCATAAGTTCGGTAGTTCCAGTGATAAATATGCATCCATAAGGCGAACCTGCCTCATCAAGAAGATTACCAGTAACTGCAACCTCGCCTACTACATTCGGCAATCCCATCATAAATATATTGGATGGAACTTCAACACCGCCATCTAATCCGGATCCATTAAAGAATTCTAAAATTTCTTGAGTGGTTAAATCTTTTGCGGCAAGAGCGATAACATAACCTTCTTCTTCTCCCACTATCAAACTTTTAGGTTTCCAACTTGTTTCGCCCTCCAAGTTATACGAAAACGAAGTTTGTTCGGGTTGTGGTTTTGAGTCTTCTTCATCGTCTTTACACGATGTAAATGCCATAGATACAACCATTATACCCATTAGCAAAAATCTAAATGTTTTTTTCATTTTTCTTTAATTTATTTAGTTAGTACTCATTTTATTTACGCTGCAAATTTACACATATTTCCGATACCTCACAAACTTTTTGTAATAAAAGAGGCATTTCGCTCATAAAACAGCAGATATCTTCCTAAGAATTAAACCATTGAAGAAAAAATAAATTATCACGAAAATATAGAAATATTATGGTATTTTGCACAATAAAATTCCTAAATCTAAAGAAAATGCGCAACCCTAACATCAAATAATAGAATACCGATTTTCGAGACGTGAAACTTTCCGCAAATTGACTCGAATAAAGCACAATAATATTTTAAGTTTTCGAGATAAAAAAACTGCAATTTTGAATGCAAAATTTGTGGTTTTGGGATGTAAAAATGATAAATTATCAACAAAAAAGCATGTAAATATCAACAAATCCGCGAAAAAAACAACAAAAAAAATTATTCACAAGCGCAAAGCAAAACAAAATGAAAAACAATTATTTACGAATCGCTCTAAGATAAAAAATTCCCTTTTGGCAAAAAAAAATGCTCAAAGAGTGAAAAAAAATTTTGCCATGTCAAATAAATTTCGGAAATTTGCAATTCATTTTCAACGAATAAAGTTCTTAAAAAAAGATATAACAAAATGTCAAGAATTTGCGAAATAACAGGTAAAAAAGTGATGACCGGACATAATGTGTCTCACTCAAACATCAAAACAAAAAGAAGATTTTATCCAAATCTTCAAACAAAAAAATTCTACATCCCCGAAGAGGATTTGTGGATAACATTGAAAGTATCTGCAAAAGGTATGCGCATCATCAACAAGAAAGGTATCTTAGCTGCTCTTACTGATGCTGTAGAAGCCGGACACATTCAATTGTAGAATTTTGAAAGTTAAAGAATAAATTATTAATCTTAAAGAAAGAAAGAGGTATTAAAAATGATTATTGTTCCTATTAAAGAAGGTGACAACGTAGAAAGAGCTCTTAAGAAGCTAAAACGTAAATTTGAAAAAACAGGTGTTGTAAAAGAATTGCGTGATCGTCAAAAATTCACCAAACCTTCTGTAAAAGCAAGGGAACGTAGATTGAAAGCTATCTACATCCAAAAATTGCACCAAGAGCTGCTTGACAAATAGATAGTTTTCTATCTTGGATCAGAAAAAAATGTTTATAAATTTCTTTATAAACATTTTTTTTTGTATCTTCGCATCATGAAAATAAATCAATCCATATCACAATTTATTGATTATATATCAATTGAGCGAAGATTATCATCTTTAACTGTGGCTGCATACAGTCAAGATTTAATTTCTTTTCTCGAATTTTCGGAACAAAACGAGGTGGAAGATGTTGAAAATATCAATTCGTTATTAATCCGTCAATGGGAAATGAAATTACTCGAAGAAGATAAGTTGTCGGCACGTAGTGTATGTCGCAAATTAGCAGCGCTACGTTCATGGAATAAATACCTTAGGAAGCAAAAAATAATATCCACAGATTTTTTTGCCAAGATAACCTCGCCCAAAATACAGCCACAACTGCCGGTATTCTTTCGCGAAAGTGAGATGGAAAAACTGTCGGAACAACCGATATTCCCCGAAACCTTCGAAGGCGTAAGGGATTTTCTTATAATAGAAATATTTTATGCTACAGGCATACGTAGAGCCGAACTCATAGGACTAAGCGACAACAGCATTGATTTTGAAAACAATACAATAAAAGTACTTGGTAAGAGAAATAAAGAAAGAATTATTCCCATCGAACAAGATTTAAAACAAGATATACTAAAGTATATTGATTTACGTTATAGCGTTGTTGAAAGTGATACCGAAAAGTTATTTGTAAACGATAAAGGCAAACCACTTTCAGCAGCGGCAGTGGGTACGATAGTGAAGAAATATATGTCGATAGTATCTAACGCAGAGCGAATAAGCCCACACATACTACGACATAGTTTTGCCACACACTTACTAAATAACGGCGCCGATATCAATGCAATAAAAGAACTTTTAGGGCATAGCAGTTTGGCAGCCACACAGGTATATACCCACAATACGGTAGAGAAGTTGAAGAAAATTTATAAATCAGCTCATCCAAGAGCATAAAACAAGGAGGTTTTTATGAATATAATGATTAACTCAGTCAAATTCAAGGCAGATTCTAAATTAGAAAAGTTCGTAACCGACAAAGTTTCGAAACTCGAACGCACTTTTGACAACATCACCTCATGCGACGTTATCCTAAAGGTAGACAAACCTGAAGCAGACAACAACAAAATCGCAGAAATTCAACTTGTTTTGCCGGGACAAACACTGTTCAACAGCAAACAGGCCGATTCGTTTGAAGAAGCAGTACTACAAGCTGTAGACGCAACCAAAAACCAATTGAGTAAGTACAAAGAAAAGTTCAACAAAAAGAACGGTGATTTAAAAACAGATTTGTACGAAATTTCGAAAGAACCAATCGTCGATGATGACGAAACAGGAATAGAGGAAGTATAAATCTTAATATAGTTTTCTATTTTTACACTCAGCACTCCTTTTTCACAAAGGAGTGCTGAGTGCTTTTATATAGAATTATTCTCATTACAACTGCGAACAGAGCGATTCTATTTCTCCATTATCGAGTAGTGGCGACATATTATAGATAGGCTTATCGAACTCCAATTTGGGGCTAACCACTGTTCTTTCGCCAATCAAACAATCTACTATACATCCACCATCTTGTATCTCCCGACTAAAGCAAGGGCAAGAGCCATCTACCTGATAATATGGCAGATTATAAGCCTTGGCTATACTTTCCAACGATGGCAGGATATACCCCCCCTGTTGTGTGGTGGCATACATTCGGCTATCGAAATATAAGTGCTGAAACTGTGTTATCATTCCCAAAGCGGAATTATTCATCACTATAACCTTTATGTTTAAATTGTACTGAGATATCAGCAACAACGATTGAACAGCCATATGAAAACCTCCGTCGCCATTGATACAATAAATAGTTTTGGAAGGATTAGCAAAAGCCATACCTACAGCCACCGGCAACGAAAATCCCATAGGAGCAAGTCCGCCGCTTGTAACAAAACGTTGCTGAGGCTTAACCTTGATTGTTTGAGCAGCCCACATTTGGTTTTGACCAATATCGGCCGTGATTATGTCTCCCTCTTTGGTTATTTTGTTCAACTCTTGCATAACCATGTAAGGTGCCTTATTGCTTACAAATCGGGCGACCTCACAATCTTGATTATATTTTTGTTTAAGTTGATGCAACCATTCAAGCCAAACATTGTCTGTTCCAAAAGATATATCAGCCTCCAAAACCTGACTGAGAAAAGATACAACATCCGCATTGATTAACACTCTATTAGAGACACGATGACACTTCAATTCATTTTCATCGATATCCACATGTATTATTTTACCATTGGGTATAAAGCCATCTATTTTGGCACCTGTTTGCCTTGTATCCAACCTCGACCCAAGTGCTATAAGCAAATCCACTTTGGCGAACGAAAGATTGGCACATCTGTTGCCATAACTACCTATCATACCCAAATAGTTATCATAAGTTTCATCAACGAGGCCTTTGCCCATAAGCGATACCACTACCGGTAAATTATATTTTCTTACAAAAGCATCAACCTCTTTTCGTGCATCTATACAGCCTCCACCCACGAGGACCATAGGATACTTGGATCCGTTTAAAGCCCCTGTCAATAACGAAATATCCACTTTGGACTTTTGAGCATCTTCAGGCTTGTAATGTCGCATTTGGTCGGGATAAATATCACCCCTTGATATATTCATCGGCAAATCGATTAAAACAGGCCCTTTACGCCCTGTTGTGGCTATATGTACAGCCTTTTCCAATTCAAAACACAAATCTTCGGGCTTATCAACCATTACAGCATACTTGGTAATAGGCTTAACGATACTTACCACGTCTGTTTCTTGAAATCCTTGTTGGCGTATAGGTTTGTCGTATTTATATTCGTAGGTGTTTACCTGACCTGTTATATACAACACCGGTATATTGCCAAAATAAGCATCGGCTATACCTGTAGCCATATTTGTGGCTCCCGGTCCGCTTGTGGCTATGGCAACCCCTATTTTTCCACTTTCCAAAGCATAACCTTCGGCTGCCATCGATGCGGTTTGCTCATGATAGGTTTGCACAAATTTTACCTTATCGCTTTTGCCCAACGAGTCTACCAAATGGGTTATCATGCCTCCTATGTATCCAAACACAACATCTACCCCATTTTGAGCAAGATACGAAACTATATAATCCGATGCCTTCATATTATACCTATTTACTTTTGTCAAAATATTTATTTATTCTTAGCACTATTGGCCACTATCGAAAGCAATACGTAAAACAATATTATAACCGGTACTGCATACACGCCCAATAGCACCAAAAGCAATGCATCTGTAATAAGGAAAGAATATCTCAATTTGTTATCTGCCCACGAAAAGTTTTTAAACTTTAAAGCAAACAAAGGCACTTCCAATACCAACGATACGGATAACAATATCGAAAGAACGAGTATCAATACATAGTTCGACATAACAGTCACAACGGCAGTCTCATCGAAGAAGGCAAATGGAGCAAGTTTTGTAGTTTCTCCTATCGAAATAATAATACCATAGGCAGCCCACACCATAGCATTGGCAGGTGTTGGAAGACCTATAAATGAAGTGGTTTGTCGCTCATCGAGGTTGAATTTTGCCAAACGATAAGACGACAACGCCGGCATGAGAAAAGCCAAAAACTTCAACCAACTCAATCCCATACCGGTGGGGATGGCAGTATTTAATAACTCAAACACTATAAAACCCGGTGCCACACCAAAGGTAACAACATCGGATAGCGAATCCAACTCCTTACCTATAGCCGATTGCACTTTGAGCAAACGTGCCACCATTCCATCGAAGAAATCAAATATGGCGCCCAAAAAGATAAACAAAGCAGCACATACAAGATTGCCCTGCAATGCCTGCCACACTGCCAAAGTGCCACATACAAGGTTTGACAACGTAATGATATTCGGTATTTGTCTTTTCATATCAAGTATCTTATTAAAAAAGAAGAATCCGAAAAAGATATTTCAAATACTTTATCAGATTCTTCAAAACATTAAAGTTTTATATTAAAATCAAAGCTAAGAAAAATATTATTCGTATTTCTTCACTATTTCTTTAAAATCAGTATTATCCCAATATTTTCTGAACTCTATATCCAAAACAGCCTTTGGTTTGTAGATAAGGGGTTCTTCGTCGCAAGCATATTTCAAGTTTTCCAATACACCTGCCAAGTCGTCTAATCTGGCATAACAAACAGCACGCAAGTAAGCAACTTGATGAGTTTGTTCCAAACAGCAGTCCAAAGTACGGATGGCACCACTTGTGTTGTCGGTCATAAGTTGAGCGAAAGCCAAATTATAAGTACATTGTTTTGTTTTCAAAAGATCCAATGCTTTTTCGTAATCACCATGTTTCAAATACAATATAGGAAGATTGTTTTCAGCTTCGCGGCTACCGTATTTTATAGCTTCGTTGAAGTAGTGTTCCGACAAAGTATAGTCTTTTTTAGCCAATGCCAACAAACCTAAGTTGTTCAACACTTCAGGATTGCTTGGTTCCATTTGTTTTGCCACATTCAAAAATCTTTCAGCCTCGCCAAAGTTTTCCAATTGGAAAGCAGCAGCACCGGCATTGTTCCAAGCCGACCATTCTTTGCTATAATGTTCTGTAGCCCATTTGTATAGTTTTAGTTTTGTAACATAACTATGGTTGATATAAGCTGCATACATAAGTTCTTCGAAAGTCAATTCCTGAGGATAAAGAGTGGCTATCTTGGCAAGTTCTTGGTCGGTTTTGCGAGCCAAAGGATAGTACAATGCTATTTGAGCACGACGCAAATCAGGGAAAATATCACGTTCCAATTCAGGGAAAATCAACGTCATATTACGTATCATTTGTTCGCGTTTTACCACGTTGCGTTGAGTTTCTACAACATTGATGATAGCGTTACGGTCTTCTATCGTAGAGTTTTCTACCATAGTTACAAAGTGTGTCCAGTCTTCGCCGGCAGCAGTAGTGGTAATTACTACTTCTTTCAACAATTTATGTCTGTAATATGCAAAATCTTTTGCCTTTATGTTGGCACGTTCTGCCATTGTTTTTATTACGTCTTCAAGAAGTTCATTAGCCAATTGAGCACCTTCTTCGGCTCTCTTTTTCGATAAATCCACGTTTGCAGTTTCTTCACCTTCGGGCGACGACCAACCGGTTACGTTTATTTGTTTTGGCATACCATCGCGCAAAATCACTTTCTTCAAATCTTCGTAGTTCGATTGTGCATTAAACTTCTTGTTTACAAAATAGTTCCAATCATGTTTTGCACTACCGTTTGGATAATAAATATCTGCTGTTTCGGTTATACCTTTGGTTTTGTCGTAGTTGGTAGGAGCCACCGATATCGCACCTATTATCGATACCAAAGCAGAGGTATTGCAAACGCCATCGGCGATAACAACTGTATCGAATACTTGAGATTTGGGGAATTTCTTTACCAAATCTTGCGAAAATACACATTCGTCGTCTGTTTCTTTGCAAGGATAAAGGATAGGAGCCAAAATTACTTTGGCCAATTCCATGTCGGGTTTGAAATCAACCTCGTCGGAATATACAAAACGACCACCATTTTCGTAGTTGATAGTAATGCCTTCGCCTTCTACGTTTTCGCCTTTAAGGGTAATGGGGTTAAGTTGCAAATTGCCACCTTTCCATACCAATATCGGTTGCATAAAAACAGCCACATTCTTATCAAAGTATTGCGCAGGTATAGAACCGGCAAATTTAATCATAACTTTTCCATCCATTGTTTCCATTGGATTAGGTGTAGGTTGATAACGTATGGTTTTGCTGTTCTGAACCATTTTGGAATATCCACCGCATCCTGCCAACAATAGCGGAACAAACAATAAGGATAATATCGACTTCTTCATTTTTATATTATTTTTTTATTTCTTATATATGATAAATCTCTGTGTTTACTATGTTTTTATTCTACATTTTCCCCGATATTGGCAAAAATATCATGTGTTTGCACACAAATACCAAACCAATCAAAGAGGTTTTTGTTACCTATTATATATCTATACCACAATATATTGCAAGTTTCAAAAGTAGCTTTCAAAACCTCAATATATTGCTATTTACCAAATTGCAAATGTACGTATAAATTTTGAATTATCCCACATCTTTGGAAAAAAATTATTCATCGCTTCTATGTTCTTTCCAAAAACAATAGTATTCAAAACAAAATTCTACAAAATCACCTGCAAAACAATTTTTAGAAATTGCCATATATTTATTCTGTTCGTTTTATTATTTATCTCACTATAAAATCACTCGATTGACTTTTGCATACTACTACCACCACGAAAACATATCTGTCCTGGCTCTCAATTTCTTATTTTCCGATTTTACATCCAAAATCATCCTGCAATCCACCGGGTTTCCGTTTTCGTCCGTTGCCGGCACCCATTTGTTGGGAAGTTTCGAAAGTACATCAAACAAAAGGTCTCTCATCTTCAATCTTTCATAACTTTTTTCACCATAAAAATCATCAGTAATCAAAGTCCAACCGCCGGCCTCGCCTTTGCAATTTACCACAAAAGCAATATTCCAAATCATATCTCGTTCAATGTCTATTGTTTGAGTTCCGAACCAAGTATTTAGAGCCGAATCACCATCAGCCCAATAAGGTGAGGCTTTAGGCTTTAGGGTATCGCTATAATATTCCAAACGACGTTCAAAGTCAAATTCATTTGAAGCATACATTTTAGATGAGTCGCACACCGAAACAGGATAGCCTACAATATCCGAATTAAAATCGCAAGGAGCCCATTCCATTCCAACCACACGCCCCGAATCGAAAACAATTTTCTGTACTCTTTCTATGAAAAAACTCTCTATTTCAGAGTATAAACATATTGTTTTCCCGTAGTTCAAATATACGTCGCCACTAACCCAGTTTGCAAACACTTTTCTATCTGCAATGTCCTCTTCGTTGAACAATGCAGTAAGAGGCAGATAGGTTTCATCCCTTTCAAAATACCCCAAACCGCTGCACAGCATTACACCTTTTAGGAATATGGAATCGCCTTCTATAGAATATAGTGCTGATGGTACACCACTCAGTTCCAAGTTTTCCCAATTATATGGAAATTCCAAATGGTTGCCGTTATAGAGTTTCTTTATCAACGAGGTATTGGTTTTATCTTTTACTTTCACTTCGTTTCCATTGTAGAACATAATGTCATGAGTTCCACTTTGGATCCAATAAGAGACGTAGTTAAGATATAAATGATACATTCTATGCTTCTTCATAAATTCGTGGTCGGCACTATCCTTTTCGGTAATATTTTCAATTCTATTGTAATCTTCCTTTAGCAGCAATTGGTCGTCAACCACTTTTCCATCCTTTACATAGATATATCTTGTACCCTTATACTCATCATCCCATTTAGAGTCAGCCCCTCTGTTGTCTATATTCAACATTCCGGTAAACCAATCTGCAACCACAGCACCATCAGCTTCCGACTTTTCACCACTTAACGAGTTTATAGAATAATACCTTGGCTGATGGATAGTGTCTCTGATTATTGCTTTTTCTCTAAAATTGCCTTTGCTATATTCAACAGTGTCGTATCCCGCAATATATTCCACACTGACGTTTAACAGATACAATTTGCTATCACGAATTTCCCAAGTAGCCACATGTGCACGCCAATTATTAGTACTGATAACCACCGCATTTTCTCTGAAAAAATCTTTCCTTTGTGTACGAATAAAATAGGTATCCATTGGAGAGGGGTATGCCCAATCTACTTCCAACTTATATTTTTTACCCTCGCGAATGATATAATCAGGCTTTTGCTGCGTAGCTTTGAGCGAAAAGGTGCAAACCAAAAGCACCATTAGAGAAGATATTAGTTTCATAACCAATAATTTATTCGTTCATATAGTATGAATTACTTTGTACAAAGATACATATTTCTTTCTATATTCCATCATATATCAACAAAAAACTGTATCTTTGTAAGTTGGTAATAATATGCTTTTGTTTATAACGATGTACTTTTCAATCGTTTATTGGCATATTATTATTACAAGAATGCTAGTAAAAACGAAAAACGATAAGATATGTCAATAGAACTGAGCGAACAGGAAATAATCCGTAGGAACTCGTTGGCAGAATTGAAGAAACTAGGTATCAACCCCTACCCTGCCAACCTTTATGAAGTGAATGCCACTACTACCGAAATCTTGGAAAACTATCCCAAGGATAACACTTTGTATCAGCAGGTGAGCATTGCCGGCCGTATGATGAGCCGCCGTATTATGGGTGCAGCATCGTTTGTGGAACTTCAAGATAGCCATGGAAGAATACAACTATACATCAAGCGTGATGAAATTTGCGAAGGCGAAGACAAAACATTATACAACACCGTGTTTAAACGTCTTACCGATATTGGAGACATCATTGGTGTAAAGGGATTTGTGTTTGTAACACAAATGGGCGAGATAAGTATCCATGTAAAAGAGTTTACAGTGCTTAGCAAATCGCTACGTCCATTGCCTATAGTAAAGGAAAAAGACGGTGTGGTTTACGATGCTTTTACCGACCCTGAACAACGCTACCGTATGCGCTACGTGGACCTTATTGTGAACCCACAGGTAAGAGACACCTTTGTAAAACGTTCTCTTATTGTGAACACTATGCGTAACTACTTCAACGAACAAGGATACCTCGAAGTGGAAACACCTGTACTTCAACCTATCCCCGGAGGAGCAGCAGCACGCCCATTCATCACCCACCACAATAGTTTGGATATAGACCTATACTTGCGTATAGCCAACGAATTGTATCTAAAACGCTTGATAGTAGGTGGTTTTGAAGGTGTATACGAGTTT
>JAFZFU010000117.1 GCA_017555745.1 Bacteroidales bacterium | reverse complement strand
TGGTCTTGTTTATCTTTTTTATCTTGTTCTTTATTCTGATTTTTTTGTTGTTGGTCTTGCTGCTGCTGATTTTGCTGTTGCTGTTGTTTATCATCCTTTTTTTGCTGTTGTTGCATCTGCTGCAACATCTTTTTAGCATAAGATAAATTATATTTTGCATCAGGATCTTTCGGGTTTAACTTCAACGAGTTTTGATACGCCGACACAGCATTCTTAAGGTTCTCCATCGAATTTGGAGTCTGCTTATCTTCCAACCCTGACTGCAAATAACTATTACCCATATTATAGTAGGCCTTAGCTTTGGTTTCCTTGTCGATATCGGGATTTTCGACAGCTTTATTAAAATACTTCACCGCATCGTTGTAGCGTTTTTCCTTATACAAAGCATCACCCATATTATATTGAGCTTTGTAAAATGTGCTATCTTCCATCAATGCCTTACGATAAGATATCTCGGCTTCTTCATATTTATTGTCGTTATATTCTTTGTTTCCTTTACGAGTATTAGTCCTATAGTCTTGGGCATATACACCGCCAAACGAAAACAAAAACCCTACAAACACTGCTCCTAACACTAATCTTCTTACTTTCATAACATTCTCTATTTTATATCCTTAGTATTCTCTTTAGTTCCAAAAATAGTTGTAGTATTAATTATTTTGTTTCTACGTTCAAACACAAACAATTCCACCAATAATAATATTAAAGCCACAACCAAAGGATATTGATATTTGCTTTCGTATTCAGAAAACATTGTTTCACCGAAGTTTTGTTTATCCAACTTCTCTATCTCTTTTACTATCTCGTCCAAGTCAGTATTTATGTTTCCTGCACGCAAATATACCCCTCCACCTGCATTGGCAATATCGGCAAGCATAGCTTCGTTCAACTTTGTGGTAACAGGATTTCCATCTCTATCCTTTTTATATCCCACATTAACCCCTCTGCTATACTGCGGTATAGGCACCCCTGTGGACAATCCCATACCAATAGTGTTCACTACTATTCCTTCGCTACGAGCTTTTTCAGCCATAGCTATAGCATCATCTTCGTGGTTTTCTCCATCTGATATTATTATTATTGTACGGCTTTTATTCTTCTGCCAAGGTATATCATCATTGCCATATCCAAAAGTCTGCATCGATTTTTCTATAGCATCGCCAATGGCAGTACCTTGAGCCTCTATCATATCAGTATTTATAGATTCCAAAAACAACTTGGCTGCACCATAGTCGCTTGTAAGAGGTAATTGAGTATACGACTTTCCTGCAAAGATAATTATTGCTATGCGGTCGTTGTTTAGTTTTGATATAAGGCTTGATATAGTCTTCTTGGCACGTGCCAAACGATTAGGTTGAATATCCTCGGCAAGCATACTGTTGGATATATCCAATGCTATTGCCACATCGGCACCTGCACGTTCGCCCTTAACCATCTTTGAGCCTATCTGCGGATTGGCAAAAGCTATTATCAAAAAAGTTAACCCTGCCAATATCAACGAGAATTTAAACACAGCCTTGGAATAAGACACATCGGGAGTAAGGCGTGCAAACATCTGCTTATCGGCAAAAGCGGCAAGTCGCTTATTCTGATTACGTTTCACTACTATGTAAATAACAATAAATAGTGGTATCAGCACTAATAAATATAGCAAATATGGATGTTCGAAATGTATCATAATCTATTTGGTTTTTATCATGGTGTTGTTCTGAAATAAAGTAGCCCTAATATTATTTCCAACACAAGCGACAAAACAGCTATCAGCAAAAATGGTAGATATTCGTCCTTGGTTTGGTTGTATTGCGTTACATCAATCTTTGTCTTCTCCATCTTGTCTATTTCGGAAAATATGCTTTCCAAAGATTTCTTGTTGGTAGCTCTAAAATATTCGCCGCCATTGGTACTATGAGCCATCTCTGTAAGAAGTTCTTCGTCTATCTCTACCGGCACATTTTGATACTGTATACCTCCAAAAGGCGATCTAAAAGGATATGGAGCCATACCCCTTGTTCCCAATCCTATGGTGTATAAGCGTATGCCATATAAAGCAGCTATCTCAGCCGCCGATTTTGGGTCTACCGAGCCTTGGTTGTTTACACCGTCGGTAAGCAGTATAATCACCTTGCTGGCAGCCTTGCTATCCTTTATACGATTAATGGCAGTGGCCAAGCCGTCACCCAATGCTGTACCATCTTCTATAACACCGCTTTTTACCTTATCTAACTGCGAAAGTAGCACATTATGGTCTATAGTTAAAGGAGTTTGAGTAAAAGCTTCACCGGCAAACTCAACCAAACCTATACGGTCGTTTTTGCGTCCCTTTATAAAATCTTCGGCCACCTTTTTGGCTGCTTCCAAACGATTTGGCTTAAAGTCTTCGGCAAGCATACTTCCCGAAACGTCCATAGTCAAAACAATATCAATACCCTCCACCTTCATTTCTTGTCGACTCAACTTAGACTGAGGGCGTGCCAATGCTATAACAACAGCTATTACAGCCACCATACGTAACACAAACAACACAGGGTACATACGTTGACGAAATGTTTTGTGGGGTTTTCGAAATAAGGATATACTCGAAAACTGCAATGCGGGCTTTTGGTGTCGATAGCGAAGCACATACCATGCTATCATCAAAGGCACCACCAACAAGCACCAAAGAAAACCCGGATTGGCAAATATAATTGATGAAAACATAATCTATTCGTTGTTAGTTTTAGGTTCATTATTTTCTTTTCTTTCTTCCTCTGCCCTGCGCTGTTGGTTAATAGTATCAGCAGTTTGTTGCACAAAATTTACAGCATAGTTCAACGAACGGTCATGTTCATTTGGCAAAGGCTCCGATTTGGCAAACTTTACCATATCGGCAGTGCTTAGTATTTGCAACAATTTTTCGCTACTACCTTCGGGCATATTACGCAATTCACTATAGCTATCCAATATCTGGTCGGTAGTCATCTCGATGGCTGCTATACCCATTTTGGACTCTATATATGCACGCAATATATCGGTAAGCGTTGTATGATATTCTTTTATAAGACCTTTTTTCCACATACCGGCCACTCTCAAACTTTCCAATTCGTGTAAAGCTTTTTCTTCGGGCGATACAACCACCGGCTTGGCTACAGGCAATATAGGCTTTTTGTTTTTAACACGTTTGTAGATATAATAAATCAAAACTGCTACACCGACCAGCAATACCACAAGCAATATCCATGGAAAAAAATCGCTGAATGTATATGGCACCGAAAGTACTCCGGCTATATCTTTTATAGCCTTAGTGGTATCTACTGCCACATCATTTACAGTCAAAAATATTGTATCCAACGCCATCTCTATAAGAGAATTGTCGGGCATAAGGCAGCGAACCTTTAAGTCGGCTATGGTATCTATACCGGCATCAAACGATGTAATGGTGGATATTTGATTAAAACCCACCGGCAAGCCCGATTTGTCGAAAGTGGTATCATAGACTTGTTGTATAAGTTCTATACCTTCTTGGGTAAAGTCGTCCGACGTAGGAAAGTATAGCACAGCATTGTCGGCATTAGATACCGATATAGTAAGATTCACTTGGTCGCCAATGGTAATGGTATTGGAATCCAATCCGGCACTAACATTTACCTGAGCAACCGCAGCAAAAGCATACAATAAAAATGCTATATATATTATTGTTCTTCTCATCTTCAATTGTCTTTTTTACAATTTTCGTTCGCGTTGTTTAAACAATCTCATCAATTGTTTTACATAATCCTGACCTGTCGAAATTTCCACATTGTCGATTCCATACTTTCTAAACACCTCACTAACATAATTCGAGTGTTGGTTATAAGCATCGGCAAAGTTGTTGCGTACCTCTTTCGATGATGTATCCACCCAAAGTGTTTGCTGTGTTTCGGGATCGTAAATCTTTACCATTCCCAAATCGGGCAATTCCTTTTCGCGGTCGTCGGTTATACGTATAGACACTATATCGTGCTTTTTTGATGCAATCTTCAACGCATCTTCGTATCCCGTATCATAAAAATCAGATAGTATAAAAGCCGTAGACTTCTTTTTTATTACATTGGTCAAGTATCTGAGAGCCTCCGTAATATCTGTTTTGGTATTATCGGGTTTAAAATCGATAAGTTCGCGAATAATTCTAAGTATATGTGTAGAACCCTTCTTGGGCGATATAAACTTTTCTATCTTATCGCTAAAGAATATCACACCCACTTTATCGTTGTTTTGTATGGCCGAAAATGCCAATATAGCAGCAATCTCGGCAAGCAACTCTTCTTTAAACTGCACTCGTGTACCAAATCTATTAGAGCCACTTACATCGACCAACAACATTACGGTAAGTTCGCGTTCTTCTTCAAACACCTTTACGTATGGGTGATTAAGACGTGCTGTTACATTCCAATCGATATTTCGAATATCATCGCCAAACTGATATTCCCTAACCTCGCTGAATGCCATGCCTCGACCTTTGAACGCACTATGATACTCTCCCGAAAACAAATGCTTCGACAATCCTTTGGTCTTTATCTCTATCTTACGTACCTTCTTTAATAAATCGCTGTCTATCATTATTCAAATGGTTTCTATAATATTTATAACAGACTTAACAACAATCGACAGACGGACAACTCCGCCATCGATACATTTGTTTTTTTGATTCATTAAGGCACTTCTACCGAATTTAATATTTCGTTGATTATTTCTTCGGTAGATATATTTTCGGCCTCAGCCTCGTAAGTAAGCCCTATTCTGTGGCGAAGCACATCCATACACACTGCTCTTATATCTTCGGGGATAACATATCCACGACGTTTGATAAAGGCATGTGCTTTGGCTGCCAATGCCAAATTGATAGAGCCACGTGGCGATGCTCCATAGCCTATAAGATTTTTAAGTTTGCCCAAATTATATTCTTCGGGATAACGTGTGGCAAACACTATGTCGGTAATATAGTTTTCTATCTTCTCGTCTAAATACACTTCGCGCACAAGGTTGCGAGCCTTTATTATATCTTCGGGTTTAAGTATTGCATTAGGTGTGCTACGTTGTTGCGTAATAGCTTGATGCAAGATTGTTTTTTCTTCCTCTTTTTTGGGATACGAAATCACTACTTTCATCATAAAACGGTCCACCTGTGCTTCGGGCAATGGATATGTACCTTCTTGTTCTATGGGGTTTTGTGTAGCCAATACAAGAAACGGCTCTTCCAATTTGTATGTGTTTTCACCTATCGTTACTTGGCGTTCCTGCATGGCTTCGAGCAATGCACTTTGCACCTTTGCCGGAGCACGGTTGATTTCGTCGGCCAAAATAAAATTAGAAAAAATAGGTCCTTTCTTTACCGAAAAGGTTTCGGATTTGGGACTGTATATCATTGTACCGATAAGGTCGGCAGGCAAAAGGTCGGGAGTAAACTGTATACGGCTAAACTTGGCTTGTATGGCATTTGCCAACGAAGTGATGGTAAGAGTTTTGGCCAAACCAGGAACACCTTCCAACAATATGTGACCATTAGCCAAAAGGCTTATCATTAAGCTATCCAACATGTGGCGTTGGCCTACAATGTTTTTTCTAAGTTCGGCAGTAAGTATGTCCACAAATGCACTTTCGCGTTGTATACGCTCATTCAATTCCTGAATATCAATTGTTTCATTCATATCTATAGTTTTATTATGATTTCTAATTAAAAATAACAATCCAAGAAACGATAAAACTCCGCTTAATGATATAAACACGCTGTTAAAAATAATTAAAGGCAACTTCTAAAAATTGCTTTGCAAGTGATTTGTGGAATTTTGCTAGAAAGATTTCTACTTTCTTTTGATTGAGCATAGCGGGCTATGCGATTGAAAAAGAAATAGAAAGATTTCGGCAAAAAACACAAAGCACGCAAAAGTTTCAAAGAACAGTCTTTTGTTTATCCGAAACGTGGAATTTTTAGAAGTTGCCTAAAGAAACCTTCAAAAAACACACTTTGCCCACAAACAAAAAAAGCGAAGCACCAAAATGCTCCGCTTTTCCCATATTTATATCATCTCTTAGAAATGATAGCCTAAGCGTATTAACAACATAGAGGTTTTAAGTTCCGGTAGTGAGAAAGGTGTGTTTTTCACATCTGTTGTCGCTATTCCGGGTACTATGTCGGTCATTACTCCCGTTACAGCTTTGTTGCCCAAATTGTAATAGTGTAGACCTATGCTGTATTTTTTATTCAGTTTAACGCCAACTCCTGTCTGAAATCCCAATGTAAAACAATTGTCATAGTTTTGCTTAAAAGTAAGTTCCATATTATCGACATATTCGACTCTCTTAGTCGTGCCTGATGTTGTAATTATTCTAAGGTTTGCCCCTACGGCAGCTTCGCCCCAAATGCTTATCTTATCATTTATTGCATAGTCGTAGTTTGCACCAAACATTATAGGAATATTAATGCATACTGAATATAATTCCTCGTCTATTACACCATAAGAACTATTGTCCTCTTTTATTTTGAATCCAAACGTAGTATTAAAGAACATATCGGCTGTGGCCATTATTCCCAAACCCTTTACTTCGGGTATATTGTATTTGGCTTTCATTCCCACATTTACACCTACCCAGTCGGCATTGCCATAAGTTATATCGCCATTGTAGGCTACTTTTCTAAGCATATCTTCGGCCGAAACATCAATTGCCGGAGATTTTCCAAAACTTCCAAGTGGTGTGCTACCTCCAAGATAAACAGATAATTCTAGCTTTTTGTTATTTTCACTTGTTGCTTGGGCATCCTGCGCCATTATTACATTTAGTCCAAGACTTGCTACCATTGCCATACAAGCTAGTCTTCTTAATGTTCTTTTCATTTCTATGTATTTTAGGTTGTCAATAAATTAATTTCTCATCCCAAAAAAAATAATATAGACGCTGTTGTCGGCGTCTATATTATCATTGTTTTGCTAGCCTGCAAAGCCACCGCCACCATTGTCGGTGCCACCTTGGCCGTTGTTTGTGCCTTCGTCTTCCCCGGCATCGCCTTCGTAGGTGTCGCCCTTGGCAGATGGCAGATAAGTCCACTCTATATCGTCGGCGATAAGAGTGTTTATGCGTTTGCCCTTTTGGCTGCCCACTCCCGCTTTCATGGTTGGGCGAAACTGCACTTTGACGTTAGTCACTTGGTCCATCGACACCTCTTCCGGTGTGTCGACACCCGTTTTCTTACACTCGAAGGTTAGGAAAAACGAACCTATCCCATCCAATTTCACCGAATGACCTTCGGCCAAATAGCGTGTCATCACTTTGGGGATTGCACTTAGCACCGCTATTACATCGGTTTCGCTTACGGTGCTTTCTTTTTCGATGTCTTTTGCCAAACGCTTTGCGTCATAGCAACTTACACTTTTGGATACGGGTATCCATTTCTCTGTAAGTTTAGTGAATTTTCTTCCAAAAAAAGCCATAGTTTAAAATTTATATGGTTAATAATTAAAAAAACATTTACCTTTCAAAGGTGATGTTTCGAAGTTTTTCTCTTCAACACTAAAAGATTGATTTTCAGACACTCTATTTTTCATTTCTTGAGACTCCAATGTCAACATCTTGAGACTCCAATGTCAGCGTCTTGAGATTGGAGTCTCAAGAAATTGAGTCTCCAATGTCCTCCGATCACCCCTTCAAAGGTTTTTTGGTAACGATAGGAAGCACTGTTTTAGTATATGAAAACTATATAAAAAATCTTAAAATTTCAAATAACCAATTTTCCCTACAACAACAATGAAATACAAGGCGACTTTCTAAAAATTCCATGCTCCGCGAAGTAGAACTAACGAAAGAAAGAACTTTTACGTTGTTGACTTCGTCGATGTTGCCGGAAGCTTTCTATTTTTCTTGCTACGGTCAATCAAATATATTGTAAAGACACATCACGGCTCGTCTCTACCAAGAAAATTCCGTAAGTGCCTATAGTTTTCGGCATATCATCAGACCGTCGCGTATGGGCAAAAGGATATTTTCTACACGGGGGTCGTTCTGAACAAGGTCGTTAAGCTGCATCAGGGTGGCGGTTTCCTTGTCGAGTTTTGGTTGTTCGTACACCACTTTTCCGCTCCATAATATGTTGTCCAATATTATTATCCCTCCTTGTCTTACCATCGGCAACACTTGTTCGTAATAATTGATATAATTAATCTTATCGGCATCGATAAACACGAGGTCGAACATCTCGTTTATGTCAGGCAATACTTTCAGTGCCTCGCCTATGTGGAGTATTATTTTATCGTTAAGATTGGCATCGGCTATGGCTTTTGTTATAATATCTTCCAACTCCTCGTCGGCCTCTATGGTGTGCAACAAGCCGTCCTGTTTAAGGCCTTTGGCAAGGCATATAGCCGAGTAACCCACATAAGCGCCTATCTCCAACACCCTCGAAGGCTGCATCATACAGCTTATCATTTCCAACAACTTACCTTGATAAGCACCGCTAAGCATACGCGGACGCGTCATTCGCAAATGGGTCCATCTGTTTAGTTTGGCCATTACCTCATTTTCGGGCGAGGTGTGTTTTTCGGCATAGTCTTCTATATCGGGATGGACGAAGTTGGTTATTATCTTTTTTTCCATAGGGTTAGTAATTCAAATTTCTAAGATGTTCCACCAATTCGGCTTCGGTTTTTATAAGCACTTCGCGCGCTTTGCTACCCTCGAAAGGCCCTACCACGCCGGCGGCTTCCAACTGGTCTATAATACGTCCGGCACGATTGTAGCCCAACTGCAATTTGCGTTGCAACAACGACGTACTGCCATGCTGCGAAGCAACCACCAATCGGGCGGCCTCTTCGAAGAACTCATCCTTTTGTTTAGGGTCGAATTCCTTGCTTGGCTCCGACTCTTCGTCGATATATTCGGGCAACAAGAAGCATTCGGGATAGCCACGCTGACTGCCTATATAATCGGCCACTTGTTCAATTTCTTCGGTATCGATTAGCGCACATTGCAAACGCACTATTTCGCTTCCCGACGACAAGAGCATATCTCCCCTACCTATCAATTGGTCGGCACCGCCTGTATCCAAAATGGTACGCGAATCTATTTTGCTGGTTACTCGGAAGGCTATACGTGCAGGGAAGTTGGCTTTGATGGTACCTGTAATGATGTTAACACTCGGACGTTGAGTGGCAATAATCAAGTGTATACCCACCGCACGTGCCAATTGTGCTATACGGGCTATGGGATGTTCCACCTCTTTTCCGGCGGTCATTATAAGGTCGGCAAACTCGTCGACCACCACCACTATGTATGGCAAATATCTGTGTCCGTTTTCGGGATTCAACCGACGAGATATAAACTTGGGATTATATTCTTTGATATTCTTAACCTGAGCTTTTTTGAGCAACTCATAGCGGTTGTCCATCTCTATACACAATGAATTAAGAGTACGCACCACCTTACGGGTATCGGTAATTATAGCCTCTTCGCTATCGGGAAGTTTAGCCAAATAATGGCGTTCTATTTTGTTGTACAACGATAGTTCCACCTTTTTAGGGTCGACCATTATAAACTTGAGTTCTGCAGGATGCTTTTTGTACAACAACGATGCTATTATGGCATTAAGCCCCACCGATTTACCTTGTCCTGTGGCACCTGCCATAAGCAAGTGAGGCATTTTGCACAAGTCGGCAACATAAGGCTCGTTGGATATCGTTTTTCCGATGGCAATGGGTAGTTCAAATTTATTGTTCAAAAACTTATCCGAAGTCAACATAGTCTTCATCGACACTATTTGCGGATTGGCATTAGGCACCTCTATACCTATGGTACCTTTGCCGGGTATGGGGGCAATGATACGTATACCTAATGCTGCAAGGCTCAATGCAATATCGTCTTCAAGATTTTTGATTTTCGATATTTTGATACCCGGAGCCGGCACTATTTCGTAAAGGGTAACAGTAGGACCCGGCGAGGCAGTAATACGCACTATATCTATCGAAAAGTTCTTTAACGTTTCTACGATTCTGTTTTTGTTTGCCAAAAGTTCTTCTTTGGTTACTTCGGTGTTTCGTTCTTCGTAATTGACAAGCATATCCACTGTCGGCAACTTGTAATCATGTAGTTCCAAAGTAGGGTCGTAAGGCTCGTCTAACCCGAATCTGCGCATATCGTCGTTTGTAGTATCGGCAGTATCTTCGTCGTTGACAGCTTCGTTATCAGTCGGTGTCGTAACAGTACTTTCCGATACATTGCCAGTGTCGTTTATCTCAAATTCCACGCCATCGTTGCTGTCGAGTATGTCATTGTTGGTAATATCTGTTTTTGTTTTTTCTTCTTTGGCAGTAGATATAACCTCTTTGATTTCAAAATCCAATGCGGACTGCATTTCTTTCTCGTCAAGTTCATCTTCCAACACCGAAGTCGATATCGGTGCAGGAGTCGGCACTTCGTTTTCATCGTTGTCGTCGTCATCTTCTTTTTCCATCTTAGTCTTGATCGACGAAAAAGCCTTCGATGTGCCATCTTTTACCTTATTACCCAAATTAATTATACCGGCACCTTTAAAATGCAGATTATGAACAAATACAAGGTACACTATAAAGGAGAAAGCACACAAAATTAATGTTCCCAAAGCCCCTATAAAACTATTTAAGGCCTTGGCGACATACACACCAAAAGTACCTGCATAAATTTCCAACCACAAAGCATTATCACCGGTAAATGAGTTAATGTATCCAAGGAATATCGAGCCCCAAGTCATCCAAAACACTGCTATCCAAAATGTTTTCCAAAAAGGAAGTATTCTGAGAGTAAGTAGTCGGGCACCATATACAAAGAACAAAAGCACAAAACACAACGATGTAATACCGAACATTCGTTTTACAAAAAGTTCGCCCAACATATTACCTACAGTACCACCAATGTTGGCACCTTCGTTCCAATTGAATATGTAAGATACAATTACTGCCAACAAAAACACCGAAAACAAAATATAAAAAACGCCACGTATTTTCTTAAAACGCTCGCTCTTTATAAAAGCTATAACGGACTTTGCTATTTGTTTTTTATTTTCTGATTTTGAAGATGTTTTGCTACTTTTAGCCGACGATTTACTCATTGCTTATTACCTGTTTTTATTCTACAAATTAAAACTACAAAATTACAAAATAACCTCTAATAAAGGTAATAAGCAATGAATAGATTTTTAACCTCGAAATGTTGATAAGTGATTTTCATAATCAAACATCAACGATAGGCTTAAACAAAGCTATTAAAAGCAAAGAAGCCCCAAACTAGTATCCATACTTTTTCCACCTATCTACCAAGAACTTTCGTGTTTCGCATTCCTTAGGGTTGTCGCCCGGCTCGTAAAATTTCGTTCCTTTAATTTCGTTGGGCAAAAACTCTTGATCCACAAAGTTTCCCTGATAGTCGTGTGCATACTTATAATCTGCGCCATAACCTATATCTTTCATCAGTTTGGTAGGCGCATTGCGTATATGCAAAGGCACCGACAAATCGCCTGTTCGTCGCACCATTTCCAATGCATTACCAATAGCCTTGTAAGTTGAGTTACTCTTGACAGATGTAGCCATATATACCACAGCTTGCGACAATACTATTCTGCATTCGGGATACCCTATCTTGTTAACGGCATCAAAGCAGGCATTGGCCAATAGTAAAGCATTTGGATTGGCATTTCCAATATCTTCGGACGCAAAAATAAGTATTCTACGAGCTATAAACACCGGATCTTCACCTCCCTCTATCATTCTTGCCAACCAGTATACAGCAGCATTGGGGTCGCTACCACGCATACTTTTGATAAAAGCAGAAATAATATCATAATGCATTTCACCTTTTTTATCATACATCGAAAGGTTTTGTTGTATAACAGTTTGCACCTTTTGATTCGTAATTTCTATTTCGGCAGAAGTGTCGTTGTTAACCACCAATTCCAATGCATTAAGCAATTTACGAGCATCACCCCCCGATATTCGTAACAATGCTTCATACTCCTTTATATCCACATTTTTGCCTTGTGTGACTTGGATATGCGATGTGGCCTGCTTTAGCAATTGTATCATATCATCCTTGCCAAACTCTTTAAGTATATACACCTGGCACCGTGATAATAATGCCGATATAACTTCGAAAGATGGATTTTCGGTAGTGGCACCTATAAGAGTTATTATTCCCCTTTCCACTGCACCTAACAACGAATCCTGCTGGCTCTTGTTGAATCGGTGAATTTCATCTATAAAGAGTATGGCTCCATTTTCGTTTTTGGCTTTTTCTATCACATCACGAACATCTTTCACTCCCGAATTAATAGCACTAAGCACATAAAAAGGACGATTCAAAGTTTGAGATATAATCATAGCCAATGTGGTTTTGCCTATACCCGGAGGCCCCCATAATATCATCGATGGCACTTTGCCACTTTCTATAAGAGTTCTCAATATCGAATTTTTACCCACCAAATGTTCTTGTCCTATGTAGGTATCGAGAGATGTAGGGCGAAGTTGTTCAGCTAATGGTATCATAGTTTGTTACGAAATAGATTTGGCAAGGTCGTCGAATGCTTTAATCATATTCGACCATGCATATTTTTGTTTTTCTTCTTTTACGTTAGTTTCAAATTCTTGCTCTCTCTTGTTTTCGTAGAAATCAACAAGAGCTTTGGCTATATCTTTAGAATTTGGTTCTACTACATAACCTATTTTTCCATGAGGCACTATTTCGGGAAGTCCCCCCACATTAGTCACCAACATAGACTTTTCAAAATGAAAAGCTATTTGAGTTACTCCACTTTGTGTAGCCGACTTATAAGGTTGAGCCACTATATCCGCAGCACAAAAGTAGTTATTAACTTTATCATCAGGTATGAAATAAGTATGTAACTCTACCCTATCTTCTATATCAAGATTCTTTATTTGTTGCATATAGGCTTCTTCGTTACCATAAAACTCACCGGCAACAATAAGTTTCACATTCAAATCCCTCAATCTTTTGTCGGCAAAAGCCCCTAACAACAAATCCAGCCCCTTATAATCACGTATAAATCCGAAAAACAAGACGTACTTGGCATCAGTCGACAATTTCAAAGTATTTTGTGCTTGTATCTTATCAATACGTTCTCCATAATGGTCGTATAATGGATGAGGCGAAAAAACTTTAGGTTTTGAAGTATCAAATAATCCAAGTTCATCGAGCACAGTCTTACTCATAGCTATAAATCCCTGAGTCGACTTTACAAAGTACTTGGCAAATATCTTGTCGCCAATACGTTTTTCGTGAGGTATTATATTATCTACAAGTGATACTACTTTAGTAAACTTATTACGTTTTACAACACGTTCAATAGTACCCAAACAAGGCGCCATAAAAGGAAGCCAAAAACGTGTTATCATTAAGTCTGCTTTCTTTTTGCGGATCTCGTTACCTACCTTTATCCAATTATAAGGATTACAAGAATTTATTCTTCGATATATCTTTAATCCCTCAGGAGCGGGACTTTCGCTATATTGAGTTTTGCCGGGAAATAAAAATCCCGGATATTGAAGTGTAAATGTATATATCTCTACCTTATGTCCTTGCTTTTGATATTCGTATGCAAGACGTTCGTTTAATGCTGCTATTCCGCCTCTGTAGGGATAAGCCGGACCCACTATTATTATATGCATAATCAATCTTTATTTTCGATAAATCTATTGTGCAAAAATACAAAAAAATACTCAAACCAAAGATGTTTTCTAAAAAAATAAGTATCTTTGCATACAATTACAATACATTAGTTAGTATTAAATGTATTGTAGTATAGACTTTTATAGATAAATAGTAATTTGTATTAAATTGTATTCAGCATGAAACTAAAAACAAAAAAGCTACTCACACATGTAGGAATAGTCGTATTATTTTTCATTATTTCGGCTATTTATTTTTCGCCGGCATTTCAAGGCAAAGCCATACAACAAGGCGATACCATGAAGTTTAATGCCATGATTAACGAAGCCAAACAATTCCATGAAGCTACTGGAGAATATGCTAATTGGAATAGTGCTATGTTTAGTGGTATGCCTTCATATCAAATAGGCATGGGAGAACCTCGTTCGGATATTTTTATTCCTATTCGTAAATTATTAACTTTGGCACCATTCGATTTAGATTTAAATGTAGGTATTTTATTTTTATATCTCATAAGTTTTTATGTAGGATTATTATTATTAGGTGTTAGTCCTCTGCTAAGTCTTTTTGGTGCTATAGCATTCGGATTAGGTAGCTATAATATGATAATAATAGAAGCCGGACATATAACCAAAGCATACGCTATTTCTATGATAGCACCAACACTTGCTGGTATGATGATTGCATTTCGAAAAAAATACATACTTGGAGGTATATTATTTACTTTCGCTCTTGGTTTACAAATAGCTTTCAATCATATACAAATCACGTATTACACTACTATTGTAGGTGTAGTATTAGGAATAGTATATGCTGTTAATGCAATAAAAGAAAAAATAATTAAAGATTATTTGATAGGTGTCGGTGTATTGTTGTTAGGCTGTGGATTAGTACTCACTATAAATTCTCGACATCTTTTCGTAAACCAAGAATATGCAAAATACACCATGCGTGGCGGTACAGAAATAAGTGTCACACCCGAAGATTTGTACAAAGATGGAGAACCTAAATCCATAGCAGGCAAAACATCAGGATTAGATATTGACTATGCCTATAGTTGGAGTTATGGCAAAGGAGAAACTTTGACTCTTTTGATACCTGGAATGTATGGTGGTAGTTCGGGAGAAACTGTTGATAAAAACTCAGAATTTTACAAAAATTTTCGTCAAACACAGGCTCCTCTTTATTGGGGCGACCAGCCGTTTACTTCGGGTCCTGTTTATTTTGGTGCTATAATAATATTTCTGTTTGTATTGGGTTTGATAATAGTAAAAGGACCTGAACGTTGGTGGATACTTATAGCAACTATATTAGCTATAGTGATGGCTTGGGGTAAAAACTTTCCGGGTTTCAATGAATTTTTATTCAATAATTTACCAATGTATAACAAGTTCCGTACGCCATCTATGAGTTTGGTGATAGCCAATGTGACGATGGTATTAATGGCAATATTAGCATTGAAAGCAATATTCAACAACGAAGTAGAAAAGAAAGTGTTACAACGTGCTTTATACATAGCCAGCGGAATTACTGGTGGGGTATGCTTGATATTAATCTTTGCTGCTAGTTCTTTCTCTTATTCGGGATTGTCCGACATGCAGATGGCTGCACAATACGGCAACCAATGGCAAGCTATACAAGATGTGCTTATTGCTGACCGAAAAGACTTGTTAGTATCGGACTCAATACGTTCATTAGTACTTATACTACTTTCAGGTTGTGCTATATGGTTATATAATACAGATAAACTAAAGAAACAAAACTATTTGATTATTATACTCACACTCCTTGTCGTATTCGATCTATGGGGTGTAGACAGACGCTATCTCAATGAAAACAATTGGGTAAAAAAACATCAGTTGACTCTACAGCCAACACAAGATGATTTACTCATTGATGAATATGCACGAATAAACAACGACAAAGATTATCGAGTATTTAATATAGCGGCCAATACTTTCAACGATTCATACCCATCTGCATTTCATCATCAAATAGGAGGATATTCAGCTGCTAAACTACGTAGATATCAAGATTTGATAGACTTTTATCTCTCACGACATATTAATACCAATGTGCTTAATATGCTTAATGCACGCTATTTTGTAGTTCCTAATGGGCAAGGTGGCACTACAGTTCAGCGAAATGTAGCGGCATTGGGCAATGCTTGGTTTGTTGACAACTATAAGATAGTAGATAATCCTAACGAAGAAATATTGGCTCTAAACGATTTTAATCCATCCTCTACAGCCATAATAAATAAAGAATATGCCACAATGGTGGAAGGTAAAGACTTAACGCTCGATTCCAACTCTACAATTGTAATGGAACATCAGAAACCTTATCATCCGGACTATTTGAAATATAATTCCAACACATCAAAAGAACAATTGGCTGTATTTTCTGAAATACATTATGCACCTGATTGGAGAGTATATATTGATGGCAAACCAGCTGAGTATATACGTGTAAACTATGTGTTAAGAGGAATGGTTGTGCCTGCGGGTAAACACATTATAGAGTTTAAAAATGAAGCACCTTTATTGCACAAATTACAAATAGTATCATGGGTAGGTTCTGGAATATTTGTACTGATAATAATAGGTGGTATTGTTTTACATTTATACAATAAAAAAATGTAGCACTACTAGGAATAAATAAAAAGTACAGATAATAAATCAACCATAAAAAAACACTGCATAAATAAATTTATGCAGTGTTTTTTTTACAAAGATATCTAAGATTATGCTTAGTTCGTAATATTAAACCCCAATCGGTCATTAGAGCTTTTCCATATTACAGGGTAAAGCAAAAGTATCTAAATCTTTCCAAATACCAATAATAGATTTTCTTGTTTTTAGAGAACGAGCAAGATATAAAATATGCTTATCTTTATGAGACATGAAATAAGCAGAAGTTGCCAATAATCCATACCGAATAGTTTTTAAAAATTTCTTTTTAGGAGAGTTGATGAAAGTATGACGAAAAAGCGATAAAAAGTTATACGCTAATACAATAAAATTACTACAAGCTTCTGTAGCCCAAAAGTTTTGAGAAACAAAATGATCTATTGAAAAATCATACTTAAGTTCTTTGATTCGATTTTCTGAATCAGCACAACCTCTATACGAATCATAAATTATTTTCATTGGCAAATCCATATTTGTCACAAAACAACTATATCTATATTTCCCATAATCAGTTTCGCTCTCAAAAAGAGAAAGTTGCTTGATTTGCTTACCTGCAACTTTAGGACGTATATCTATTTCTTGTCTTACCATCACAATACGCCTTGTTTTATCCCAAGAGTCTGCTTGATAAGTTGTTACTGCTATATCTAGTCCTTTTTCGATATTTACCCAAACTTTGTTGTGTGTCAATGAGTATTTGATTTTTGGTACAAATCGACAGGCCACAATGTATTTTAATTCTTTTTCTTCTAAACAATCAAGAATTTCTTTTGCAAAAAACCACTATCCATTCGTACCAATCCTACTTTTTTATTTGTAAGATGATCTAATGTATCATGTAGAAATGAAACATAATTATTTGATGAAGAAAGATTTCCTTGTCTTAGCCAATAATTAGCTATCATACGAACATCTAATACAAATGTCAAAAGAGGATGATGAGAATTGCATCCCGGTCGCTTAGGATTATAGCCTTTTACAGTTCCTTCTTGATTTCCTTCTCGAACCATAACTGTAGAATCAAAATCAAGGGTATAATTATCAAATATTAATTGACTGAAGATCCATTTATATAAATAACTAAATACTTCTTGATTGATTGCTTGATTAAACTTATTGAAATAGCGTTGATAAACTCGGTGTCCTGCTCAAATATCCCAACCTATCATTTTATTAAGTACTCGATCATACCTAACTAAATCAAGATGACTATAATTACTAGCTCCACACCAAACTCCAGCAAATAATCCTTGTATTAATTGCAATGGATTATACCCTCTATTTGAACCTTGAATTGGCATATTTGATTTCTTTAATGCTTCTTCAAAATTGCATTTTAAAGCATTTTAAAGAACATCACCAATCCTCCAAATGGTGTTATTTCTTTGTCTACGAACTTGATGTCTATGTTTGAAACCATTTATTGATAATTTATACTGATTGCAAAGATAATAATTTATTATCTTTCAAACAAATACAATGCTTATTTTCTAATGACCGATTTGGGTTTATATTAAAAAATGATGCTTATAATATCTTTTCAAAAAGTTTTATCACTATATTCTCTGAATATTTCTCTAAAAATATTTCGCGAGAATACATATTAAATCTCGGTCTTGGATTATTTCCAAATTCCTTAATTTTTTCAATAAATTCTTGAGGGGTATTACATTTACCTCCCACTTTATCATAATCTAGTACATAACCTTCAAAAGCTTCATCAGTTCCTATTATATTTTTTCCATACATCAGTGACTCACATGTTTTTACTTTCATTCCTCCTCCCGAAAATATAGGTAAAATCATTATATCAGCATCTTCTAAAAAAGGCTTTAATTCAGGAACATCGCTTATTATTTCTACTTTGTCTGGTATGCTATAGTTATCTCTAAGTTTACTCATTCCTTTGCCAACTATTTTTACATCAATATTTACGTAAGGATACACATTCTTCATAAACCACTCTATACCCTCATTGTTTGGTGGAAAATATGTACCTAAAAACAAACATTGAGGTTTTTCACGTGTAAATTTATCTGTAAATTTTTCTTGGTTATATTTATCAGCAAATGTTATTGGCACTATAATATCAGCAATTCTACCATATCGTTCTTTCACTGCATTTTTGTCTCTCTCGTTTAGTACTACTATAGAATCAGAATATTTGCAAGCATATTCATCATTTTTATCTACGCAATTAAGAACGATATTTCTTCCTATTTGGTGTTTTTTTAGTTTTGCATTAAAATAATCATATTCAAGATTGTGAAAAAAAGTTATTATTTTACCTTTGTATCTTTCTTCTTTTAAAGCTTTGGCTATTATAGCAAAAACACTTCTGTCTATGAATACTATATCATATTTTGATGCTTCAATAGTTATTTCTCTTACACGTTTGGGAGATAATCCAAAATAGTAATTTTTTAAGAAATAAAATACTCCTTTTATATAGTCAGCTGGTGTTTTTTTTATAAATTCATTATGTATGTAATATGTGGTTATATTGTCATTTCCAATTAACGATTTCAAAACATTATAGTTTCTTTGACTACATTGTTCACCTCCTTCTAATACACTCTTTGATTTTTTATATCTTATAAAAAGAATTCTCATACTTTTATTATTTTATTACTTACTAAAACTTTATTCATTTATAGTTTCCAATACATACTCTATTCGTTCTGTATACGAGTGATGACTACGTACTATTCTACAAGCATGGTTTGATTCTTTCCATTTCTTTGTTGTCAATACTTCTTGTATTTGATTTACAAGTTCTGTTTCATTAGTATAGAAACTTATTTCTTCGTTTGGATAAATTTCTTTTAAAAATGGATTATAATCACATACTTGGTACGCTCCTGAACCTGATATTTCATATACCTTGGGATTTGCACCACATACTTGCTGTTCGTGATGTATATTTAGCACCAGTTTAGAACGATTATAATATTCATTCACCAAAGTACTTGGTATTATATGATTTGCATAAATATTTCTTTTTTCTCTTAACAAGCACTTGATTGGATTTTTATACCAGGGCTTGTATATGCCGAACACTTTAATTTTTTTATCTTGAAAGTGTGCAACAACAGCTTTCATATATGATTGACGTTTTTTTGAATTGTATAAATCGCCAACAAACAAAATATCAATATCTTTTTCTATATGATTTAGAGGTTTATAAATATTAATATCACATGCTTGTGGAAGAAAATATGTTTTTATTCCTTTTTTCGCATAATAATCTACATCTGTTTTTTCGTAGCAAAAGGTATAATCAGCATGATTTACATGGTTTACAATTTCAGGGTAGCGTGTTATACTATCAAAAAACCATAATACAACTTTTGCTTTTCCTCTGAAATAATCTAAAGTTTTACTCGTCAATATATCACCATTAAGTATGAAGACAATATCCGGTTTGTAGTTATCAAATAGTTCCTCTATATAACAAGAATATTCCAATCTACTTTTTTGCTTTAGTTTTGCTTTATTTGCAGATAGTTTATATTTCCATTTCATAATAGAAGTGTAGGGATGTATCGGTGTATCATAGCTATCCACTTTTGTGATATAACCATGCTGTTCAAAAGCATATTTCACTGCTGAACAAAAATTATAGAAGTTGGGACCTATTATAAGAACTCGTTTTTCCATAAGAACAGAATATTTTAATCATAGAATTTTATACTATCCAAATCAATAATAGTTTTACGCTTATCAACGGGAGGAACTTTCATGTAATCTCCGTAAATAAGTTTTAAATGAGCATCATAATTATTGGGAACAAAAAATTTGTGCCCTTCAAATTCAAGTTCTTTACATGGATATATATATTTTTCATACCTACGAGAATTATATGGATTTGTAGAATAAGAAGGTGTTATCAAACCTTTGGAAAATATAGACAATATTCTCGAAAAATAAATCATTAGATAAACAAATGGGAAAGCAATGTATGCTAAAAACCTCACAAAATATTTTCTCAAAATAGATTTATATGCTACATCACCATAATGATGTATTTCTCTAAATACTCTTCCATAAAAGAAATCAATAATTTTTTTTATCTTCATTGAGGGAACTTTCTCCATTTTAAATATATCTACCCATAATCCTTGTTCTTTTTGCTTTACAAAGTATGGATAATAGCAGAATGATTTTTTATCTCTTACTCTTCCATAATTAGAAAAAAAGTACTTATCTGTAGTCCAATCGGTATAAACAAATTGTTTTGGTAACTCTTCTTGTAAACATTTTCTTATTTTATTGTAATCCTTTCTCATTACACAAATATCCACATCATCGTCCCAGGGAATAAAACCTTTATGTCTTACAGCTCCAAGCAATGTACCATAATCAAGCCAATATGTAATATTGTGTTTTCTACATACTTTATCTATTTCCACAAGTATTTCAACCATACGCAACTGTGCTTTACGCAATTTGGTATTTTCTCCATTATATCTACTGAAGTCCTCGTTAAATTCTTGTTCACATATAGTACCTAAAGTAGAATTACATTCGATAGTATAGAAAAAATTATTTTCTTTCATACATTTATCAAACTTATCCAATACTTCCACCCCATAATTGGCACAAGCCCTATTTCGTTCATCATCAAGTTTTTTGTTGTATTTTTGTCGTATGCCATCAAAAAACAAATCTATAATTTTCTTCACTATAGGTGTTTGAGCTATAGCTTTTATTATTCTTGTCGATGTTTTCATTTACATTGTTTTAATTCTAGCAAATATTTTTTCAATTCATCTTTATCCACTTCTACAGGATTATTTTTCAATCTTTCTAGGTTTACTTGATTTATTACGAAATCCCAATCTATAACATCTTCCGGTCTTACAGACAAACCTATATTTTCAACATATCGCCATAGTTTATATTTCAAATCGTATTCGGCAGTTATACCCAACATATCCAACAATTTAGACACACGCTCTTTATCATTGTTATATACACAATTTAGATACATGAAATAAGGGAAAGTAATGGCCACTGCATGACCATGTGGATAATTGTAATAAGTAGTAAAAGGATATGAAAAAGCGTGAGGAGCAGTAGTTTTAGTAATATTAATGGCCTTACCTGCCCAATAAGCTCCTTCTAATATTTTATCCCGAAGTTCATTGGTGGGAGTATTAACCAATAGTGGAAGATTATTCCACAATAACTTTATAGCTTTTTCGGCATACATATCAGACTCATTCGTAGCATTAAGATTCCAATAAGCTTCTACTGCCTGAGCTAGGGCATCAAATCCGGTACATGCAGTAAGATATATCGGATTATTATAGGTAAACGGTGGATACACAATTGCATAATCAGGTAACATATCATCGTGTTCTACCGAAAACTTAATCTTATTTTTATATAAAACTGAAAAATGAGTAGCTTCAGCACCTGTACCTGCTGTGGTAGGTAGTACTACAAGAGGTAAAAGCGGATTATTATTAGCCACGAATACCTTACCTGTAACATCGCCTTCATATGCATAAAAGAAACGTATCAGTTTAGCCATATCCAAAACACTTCCACCACCTACTGCCAATATAATATCCGCAACTGAATCCTTCAAAATTTCTATGCCCTTCAACATATCTTCGTATTTCGGGTTTTCTTCAAAATCGAAAAACTCTACCGTCGATATTTTTGCTTTATCAACTATCGTATTTATTATATCCCTTGCTCCAGATGTAACGTACGATGCTTTAGCTCTGACTATAAACAATTTCTTGGCGGATAATCTATCTAATATATCAGCCAATTGGTTTATCGAATCGTTGCCTATATAAGATTGTTGTATCATCTTAATCTTTTAGGTATTGCATTAGCGAAATCTTATTTTGTATAGGTGTAGTCGTAGGTCGCCCCAAATCTTTTCTATTGCCTTTCTTTATTTTTACCTCTATAAAAATAGGCCCTTCTATATTCCGTATATTCTTCAATATATCATCTAAATCATTAGCAGTATCTACAGAAGCCACATATTTATATTTCATTGCATATGCTATTGCAGGCATATCTATTTCCAATCCAACAGTAGGTTGGCCTCCAACTGAGTCATGAGCACCATTGTTAAATACCACATGGATGTAATTCTTAGGAGCCTTGTTACCAACTATGGCCATAGACCCTGTATGCATTATCATTGCGCCATCACCATCAAAACACCATATTTTTCTATCGGGTTTTGCTAATGCTACCCCCAATGCTATTTGCGATGCATGTCCCATCGACCCTACAGTAAGAAAATCATGTTCATGACCTTGAGTTACTGATTCTCGATGTTCAAACAATTCTCGACTTATCATACCGGTTGATGATATTATAACATCATTAGCAGCTTCTTGAGCTACTTTTTTTATAGCCTCTTCGCGAGACATTGCAAAAGATGTTTTTACAGTATTTTGGAGAGTATAAGTGTCAAAAGTATCCTTCTCTACTATCAAGGCATACACCTCATTAGTAGTTTTCATAATATCTACAGCTTTTTCTATCTGCTTTTGAGCTTTAGTTTCGTCTTTCGAAAGCACATCATAATTTATACCCATTACATTTAACAATCCTGTAGTTATCTTACCTTGTTTTATATGCTGAGGCTCGTCATGTTCGCCAGGTTTACCTCTCCAACCTATCAAAAGCAATACCGGAATATTATACACCTCTTTATCAGTAAGAGAAGCAAGAGGATTTATAATATTACCTTGTCCTGAATTTTGCATATACACACATCCTATCTTGTTTGTAGCCAAATAATAGCCTGCAGCAAGAGCTATTGCACCTCCTTCATTGGCAGTTATTATATTATAGGCAGATGGTATATTATCCGATATATAGGCACATATATTTTTTAGCAAACTATCCGGCACACCTGCATAAAAATCTATGCCGCTATCTTTCAACTTGTCTATAAAAAACTTTGGTGCTATCATCTTTCTTTTATTCTTCAGGTATAAGGGTTATTATTTCTTTTATCGACATACACATATCATCACATTCTTTAGCTCTATGATGCTCTAATATAGTACGTGCCGCATTTTGCATGGCAGGAAATCCAGTACGTGTAAGTTGATTGGCATATATAACCACATTTACACCTATTGCTTTAAATTCGTCTTCAGTAACTGTGTTAAACGAAGTTGGCACCACCACTATAGGTGTAAGAGAGTTCTTTTCTCTAAACTTGCTTACAAATTCTATAATTTCGGCAGGATCTTTTTTGCGAGAATGTATCATAATAGCATCAGCACCTCCTTGATTTACGTATGCAAAGGCTCTCTCCAAAGCATCATTCATACCTTGTTCTAAAATAAGGGATTCTATACGGGCACATATCATAAACTCCTTCGTTTTCTGTGCACGTTTACCTGCAGCTATTTTCTCACAAAAATTTTCTATAGTATCTTGTGTTTGTTTTACTTCTGTACCAAATAGAGAGTTCTTTTTGAGTCCAGTTTTATCTTCTATTATCACCATTGATACCCCCATACGTTCCAATGAACGTACCGTATATACAAAATGCTCGGTAAGCCCTCCTGTATCACCATCGAATATAATAGGTTTAGTAGTTACTTCCATTATATCATCGATGGTTCTAAATCTCGAAGTCATATCCACCAATTCAATATCAGGTTTACCTTTGGCAGTAGAATCGCAAAGCGAAGAGATCCATTGTGCATCAAATTGATATGTTTTACCATCTTGAAGAACCTTGGTATTTTCGGCTATAAGTCCGGTAATACCCGAATGGGCTTCTATTGCGGTTATCAATCCTTTCATATCTATGAGTTTGCGTAACCGACCTCTACGTATATCAGGCATTGATAATTCAGCTCTATTAGCTCGTTCTATTTCTCTGTATTTAGGACTGTCTGAATAAGGATATTCAACAAGTTTACCCCCATATTCATTTAATAGCTCTATAACTTCCTTACGTATAGGTTGCTGAAATCCTTCTACCCAATCATTGCCATGCACCACATAATCCGGCTTAAGTATTCTTATGTTATCCGCATAACTCAAGGTACGTTGTTCTACAACCCTTTCTACTCCCGAAATATTTTCTATCAATGATTTACGTTCTTCAAAAGGTATCATAGGATAACGTTTGTAGCTTGCCACTGCTTCGTCAGAAAGCACTCCTATAATAAGACGGCCCAGACGTTTTGCCTTATTGATAATGGCTATATGTGCCGAATGTATATAATCTGTCGAAAAGCACATATACACTGTACGCATATCTATGTTCCTCAACTCTTTTGATACCTTTTCCAAGTCTTCAAATGTATCTATCTCGGCACATAACATATCTTTTATGTCTACAGGATATATATCACATCTATCCGAAACCTCATTGAAAGCATTTTCGGCATAGCACTGTGTATTACCTAAATCACAATAGTTTTCTATATTTCTCATCCATACCTGCCAATCGTTTTTAAGCAATTTATACAACGGTTGGGCATACATAGCATTATCAAAATATTCTACACCTACCTTTTCTATCTTTTCATTCAGAACTACTGCTTTAAAGTCTTTTTGAGGCAAAGGTTGAGTAGAACTTACAGCCATACAACTTACAGGACTATCCAGCACCGCTTCTAGCACCATATTTTCGAATACCAAGTCGCCATGCATAAGTAATATATCATCACCTTCGAGTTGTTTTTGAGCACAATATATGCTATATATGTAATTGGTAGAGTCGTACAATGGATTTTTAACGAAAGAATATGATAATGGTAAACGTAATTCGTTACAATAATCTATCAGTACTTGGTCATAATAGCCTGTAGTAATAACTACTTCTTTGATTCCAAAAGATACCAGCTGACGAAGTTGGCGACTCAATATTGTGCTTTCATAGATTATCTCAGTCATACACTTAGGGTGTTGCTTGGTCAACACACCCATTCTATGTCCAAGACCTGAATTTAGTATCAGTGCTTTCATATTTTTAGTGCTTTTATAATTCTGTGCAAAGTTACAAACTATTTTCGATATACACAAATTTATCGTATTATTTTAGGCTTCAACCCAATCGCCGTTATCTTTAATAAGTTGTATTAAAGCATCTACAGCGTCTTGTTGTGGTATATTTTTACGTACCACCTCTTTACCTTTATACAATGTTATCTTGCCTTTACCTGCCCCCACATAACCATAATGAGCATCTGCCATCTCTCCGGGACCATTTACGATACATCCCATAACTCCTATCTTGATACCTTTCAAATGTTGGGTACGAGCTTTTATGTTTTGTAAGGCTTGTTGTATATCATATTGTGTGCGACCACATGAAGGACACGAAATATATTCAGCCTTGGATATTTTGGCTCCTACGGCCTGCATTATATCTAATGCGGTATCGCTACTATCATCTATTTCACTCACTTGTCCATCTATATACGCCTTAGCATACACTGCGGATTGCAGTATCTGATATTCCTCCATAGTAGAGTAGCGCGGCGTATAATATTCACTTTTATCAGCAGGTAAGAAAGAAGTTTTCAAATTAAGTATATCTTGCTTTCTAACCTCTTTTCGAGGAAGATAATCGACTATCTGTTTAGCCACAGGTATCTCCGCCACAGGGTCTTCGGTAAGACTTACACGCAAAGTATCGCCTATACCATCAAGTAGCAAAGTGCCTATACCTGCCGACGATTTTATTCTACCTTGCATAGCATCTCCGGCTTCGGTAACTCCTAAATGTATAGGATAACTCATACCTTGTTCTATCATTTTTTGGACAAACAATCGAGTTGAATATACCATCACTTTTACATTGCTTGCTTTCATCGAAAATACAAGTTTATTAAAATCCAAACTTCTACACACATTAGCAAATTCTATAGCCGATACTGCCATCCCCATAGGGGTATCGCCATAACGACTTACTATCCTCTCACTCAAACTTCCATGATTGGTACCTATACGTATCGCTGTATCGTTACGTTTACATATCTCTATCAACTTATTCAATCTCTCGGTTATCTTCTCTATTTCAAGATTATATTCAGCATCAGTATAAGATATTTTTCCTACATTTCTATCCACATAGTTACCCGGATTTATTCGTACTTTCTCTACTATCGATGCTGCTATTTCGGCAGCTTGTGGATTAAAATGGATATCGGCTACCAATGGTACACTACATCCTCGTTTAACCAATTCATTTTTTATATTATACAAATTATTCGCTTCTTGAATACCTGGTGCTGTTATCCGTACTATTTCGCAACCGGCTTCTACAAGTCTGAGAGTTTGCTCCACAGTTGCCATAGTATCCATAGTATCAGTATTAGTCATCGACTGAATGCGAATGGGATTAGAGCCTCCCAAAGCTACATTACCTATGTTTATAGTATTGCTTCGAAACATATTACAGCATATTTTTGAATAACAAATATTTTTAATCGACATTTCCGTTCCAAGACAAAGCATGTAACTTAATTACAACATCAGTATGTATCGCAACATTTTCTAAAATCTACTTTGTCTCTTATCTAATCAGACAACTATTTCACTATATATCCGGGATTTTTCTTCTGATAAGTAGAGGGATCGTTGTTGTTTATTATCACATCGAGTTTTTTGTTCTTTTCCAACTTGCAATGCACATTGGGCATCAAGACCCAGCGACCTCTTTCGAACAAGTATCCACACTCTTCGCCTGTCGGCACATAGTATTGATAAAGTCCTTCCATACCTTGTACGCGCGGCCCAACCTTGTCGAACACTATCATGCGTTCGGGTGTTTCGCGTTCAAGTTCCTGGTTTACCATACGGCCATCTTGCTTTACTTTTATTCGCTCTTTGGTTATCACAAATTGATCGTCGTAGTGCAAGTTTACATTAACATCCTTGGAGTAACGCAATATAATACGGCGAAGATTTCTGTTGCCATCTTTTCCGTTTCTGAATATCATTTGTCCAAACGAAGGGCGTGTAGAGTTTTTCTTGAAATATACGGGTTCTATCACACGATATTGCATTATGGCATTGCCTCCATTCCAGCCCAAAAGGGTATAAAAATACTTACCATCGTGCTTGGTGGTTATCAAGTCGGTGTATATGCAGCCAAACCAATTGTTGTCGGTAAGTGCAGTTTCGTCGGGGTTAAAAATCTCGTCGCTCATATCTTTCAACGCCGACACTTCGTACAAATCGGCATTTTCGTTTAGCACCTGCATATATCCAAAGCATTCAAACTCGCCATCGTCTCTGACCACCGCCCATGTAAACACTCTGAATTTGTCGTCCTTCGAAGTAAGCACACTCACCGTCTTTGGCAGTTTCCACTCCCAGTCAAACGACTTTGGTTGCAACAAAGCCTCTTCCATAAGCACCATCAACTGCTCGTTGGCATTGTAGCGTTCGTTGTCGGTTGGTGCAGTAAACACCAACTCGAAAAGCTCGTTCATTTCGTTCTGAAAATTAGACATCATCTCTTTGTTTTGGGCTTTAGCCAATCCGCAAAACGACAGCGATAATATGATTGCAAATAATATCCGTTTCATAAACATATAAGTTTTTTTTATTCTATACCATAAAAAAGTTGTACCTTTGTAATTACGAAATAAATCGATTTTTAGTATAAGTAAAGACAAAAAATACTGTATAAAAATAAAATAGACAAACAGAAATGGATATCGAAAAACGTATAAAAGCCTTCGCAGAGTTGGGCAATGCACTCAAAACATCGGATATAATAAAGTCTGCGGCAGCCGAATGTGTAATAAAAAATCCATGGTTTATAACCAAAAACGTAGAATATTCTATCAATGCCCTTGCCGATAATCTTACAGAAGACAACCTGCGTAAATGGGCAGAAAAATACAATACAGAACCTGCTGCCATGAAAACTATAGCCGTGATAATGGCCGGAAACATACCCTTGGTTGGCTTCCACGACTTTTTGTGTGTGCTGATAAGCGGCCATAGAATAGTGTGCAAACTATCGTCGAACGACAACGTTTTGCTACCGGCTATAGCCAAAGTGCTTGCCTCAATAGACAACGAATTTGAAAGGTTGATAAACTTTGCAGAGGGCAGAATAAGCAACTTTGATGCCGTGATAGCCACCGGAAGCAACAACACAAGCCGCTACTTTGATTATTACTTTGGCAAATACCCACACATAATACGCCACAACCGTAACAGTATAGGCATACTATCGGGCAACGAAAGTGCCCAAGAGCTCGAAGCCCTATGCGACGACATATTCCTACACTTTGGGCTGGGGTGCCGAAGTGTAAACAAAATATACGTTCCTCGCAACTACAATTTCGACAACCTGATAGCCGCCGCAAAAAAATACGAATACCTATTCGACCACCATATATACAAAAGCAATCTCGACTACCACAAAGCTCTTCTATTGCTAAACAATGTACCTTTTGTAGATGGCGTTTTTTGGATGCTTAAAGAAGATACTTCGATGTATTCGCCCGTAAGCATAATAAACTTCGAATATTATGACGACATAAACGAGGTAAAAACTTTTATCAAAAACAATGAGGATAATATACAATGTGTTGTGGCCGACGGTATCGACAACGCTATTGCATTCGGCGAAGCACAAAAGCCCACACTAACCGACTATGCTGACGGAGTGGACACCATGGAGTGGCTTGCAAGTATATAATAATGAAGTATTGAGTATATAAAACAAAAAAAGGTTGATAGACGTTCTATCAACCTTTACTTTTGTGGTCCCTCTTGGGCTCGAACCAAGGACCCCCTGATTATGAGTCAGGTGCTCTAACCAGCTGAGCTAAGGGACCGACTCAACTTCTCTTGTTGAATACGGGTGCAAAGGTACTACTTTTTTCCGAACTGACCAAACTTTTTTTTATATTTTATTCTTATTATTTTACTAAGCACTGATAACCACAATACTTATAACGCAAAAAAATATTTACCACACGCCCCCTAAACAGCTATTTTAGGCGCTTTTATCACTACTTTTATCTCCATTTTTGCCAAATTTTCGCCATAAACAACACTTTTACGCAAATATCTCCGCAACGCTCGATATATCAAAAACTTAAACCATATATTTTACTTTTCTTATAGCTTTATAGGCAATTTCTATAAATTGCTTTTATATATCACCAAATACAACAATACATAAGAGACGTGCCACAGTGCGTCTCTACGGTTGCATAATATTATTCCGCCAAAAACCAATACCCCGAATATTTTACACCAAATAATATTCCCCCGATCGTACAGACGCGCCGCGGCGCGTCTCCAAAGCCACAAATACAACAATACAAGAGACGTGCCACGGCGCGTCTCTACGGTCGCATAATATTTTATTCCACCAAAAAACAACACCCACGAATATTTTACACCAAATAATATTCCCCCGATCGTACAGACGCGCCGCGGCGCGTCTCCAAAAAAACATACCCCCCCAAAAAACAACTTATCCCATATATGCTACGCTGGTAACATATATAGAATAAGCCGATAAGATATATATTATTTTATTGTATATCTATTTATTCTGAAACCGGACGAACCGTAAACCCGTCATAGCGACCGCTAAAATACGTATTACAGTAGCCGGGACTTTCGACGCATATACTGGAGGCAAGTCCGGGACTGTTCTCGTTGGCGGGCGTGGAACTCCAATAATCGCCCTCCTCACCAACTCGGCGATACGACGACCCGTGGCAGTAGCCCGCAGCAGGAAGAAAGATACTATTGCCGTTTGTTCCCGTTACTCTCACTCCGTTTACACCATTTTGCGTAGTCCATGTCCATGTGCAATTGTTTAGCAATTCTTCCATTTCTGCTTTGGTAGGCATACGCCATGTACCGCCCCAATTGGCTCGGGCTGCATCGTAGGTGGCATTGCCACTGAAATCACTCATAGGTTGCCCCATTGTAACACTATTTTCTTCGGTATATTCACTCTTAGTTGTGGTTTCGCCCCAGGCATAGTAGTTGCCATAGTCTTCCGGGGTGGCAGCACCCACATTGCAGGTTGCCCACTTTAACCCACTTGGCAAGCCAAGGTCTACATAGTCATGTCCTGCTATTGTACCACTGACATTACCGGTATCACCTCCACCATTATTACTATTATCATTTTCCGAACCCGGATCTTTTTCGCAGCCTGCAAAGGCCAACAGCATTGCCACACTTAGCAGTGCAAATCTTTTTAATACTTTTTTCATCTTTCTATACTTTATTGTTTAATATTAATATTACATCTTTTTCAAAAAAAATCGACCGCTCCGCGGAGAAAAGCGGAGCTTTTAAAAGCTCCGCTTAAATAAATTAAATGAACCAAATAAATCTAATGCGGCTAACGCCTTTATTCTGAAACCGGGCGAACCGTAAGCCCGTAGTTGCGATTGTACCAATACACGCTGTGGTCGCCACTGCCGAAGTAGAGGCTGTAGGCGCCGTGAGTATAGCTCTCGTTGGCGCTGGGCGTGG
>JAFZFU010000116.1 GCA_017555745.1 Bacteroidales bacterium | reverse complement strand
AGATATTGGAAATGAAACATCTTTAAGTGGAAACGCACCTATTGGTATGGGAATAACATCTGATTTAATTGGCGAGGTTGGCAATGCTATGTATAATGAAAAGAATGGTACATGGATTGGTAAAGATGGTAAAGTGCGTAGCATGTCTTGGGGTGGTAATCAATATACCGGAGGAAAAAACAAATTTGCAAAAGTTACTTCGCAACGATTAAAATTTGCTGGAAAATTACTTGGAATTTCTAGTCAAATAATCAATGCATATGATATTGAAATAAATTTTCAACAAGGAAATATAACTCAAGGGGGAAGAATCTTAGAACATTCGATGAATTTACTATCTGCAATACCTGTGTTTGGTACTGTAATTTCTATTTCCTATGAATTAGGAAAAGAATATGGACCTAGCAGTTGGTGATAATAAAACTTATTCTATTAATAATGACAAGATTATATAAGCATATTTATTACATGGAATCCTATTTTATTAGGAAATATGACAAGTTATGGCATCTTGAAGAACAATATTATATGGCAGGTGCAATTCTTTGTGGTATCGTCTTTTGTTATTCTCTTTTATTTTTGTGGAATATATTGGTATTATTTAAAATCATAAATTTTACATGGTTTGAATATCCTTGGGCAAAATATTTTTCAATTCCTATTGAGATAGGATTTTATATTTATTTCGACAAAAATAAAAGATATGAAAAAATATATCAAGACCATCATAAAATGAATCGTTCAAAAAAAATATTTCTTACTATTGTATCATTAATATATATGATTACATCATTTGTGGGATTTCTCGTGACGAATGATATACTTTTTGCAAAATAAAACATTGTAAAATCAATTGAAATATAATGATTTATAAAGACTACTTCATAAACTGAAAAACCAACTGAACTATGTACCAACCAAGCACAAATATAACCCAGAAATATAGACAAGAAACACACTATAATTATATGGAAAATAGTGTTTTTTTTGCTTCAAATTGTTCTCCGCTTTTGCATTATCACTACGTTAGCACTTCGTTAACCATGCAAATTCCTGCGGAAACGCTATCGCAAAGCCACCGGCTTTGCTTCATCGGGAAAGAAAAAGATTCAGAGACAGGTTTTTCCTACTTCGGAGCACGGTATTATGACTCGGATATTTTGACTGGTTGGTTAAGCGTGGATCCGCTTGCGGATAAGTATCCTGGGGTGTCGCCATACAACTATTGTGCTTGGAACCCTGTTAAGCTGGTGGATCCGGATGGTAGAAAGGATAAGCCATTTAGATTTTTAATTAACAAGGATGTATCAGTAATTCCTGGAACAGAAACACCTACAAGATATCGGGTGGGTAAAAAATGGTATTCTCACCCTGATTTCAAAAATGCATATAATTGCCATTCCTATGCATGGCATGATTCTAAAGGAGATAAAAATCCTGGAAATAGATCTTGTTATCCGGATATTCCAACTCAGAATGGTGTTCCATTGAGTAAATGGGATAACAATCCTGCAGATGATATTATTGAACAAGGTGCGATACAACTAGATGTAAATGATAATAATATTCCAGGTGACAGAGTAATATATTATTCTGATGCAAATAAAGATGGAATATATAATGATGGAGAATATATATCACATTCAGCAATTGTTAAAGATGTGGATAAAAATGGTTATACTACTTTGGTAATTAGCAAAATGGGAGAAAATGGAATATCCGAGAATCACCCATGTGATCCTGGTTTTTATGAAACAGATACCGACCCTTGTTCAGGGAAAATTGTAACACTTTCACGAGCATATTTTAGGTTGCCTAAAATCGAAGATGTCAAAAATGAATAACAAACTATGAAATTGCGGAATATTTTAATCTTAATACTCCTTCTTATTTGGAATGTGAAACTTTTAATGTGCCAATCATTAGATAACGAGACAAAGGATTATTATCTATCATTAATAAGTCATATTGATGATAGTTCTCTCGAGGGTTGTTTATGTTGGCTTGATGTACATCCATATAGTTCGGTAATACCTAGTCATTGGTTAGGTATAAAATATGCCATATCTATTGAATCTTCAATAGATTCTTCGTTTTCAAAATGTTCAACGATTTCTAAAAATGATTCCCTATTTGTCCTCAATGAAGAGGATATGAAAAATATAAAAAGATTATATGAAGAATGGTTCTATCTTTGGCAAAAAGATAAATCTACCACAAAAAGAGCTTTGGATGGAACAAAATATAAATGGATTAATCTTAAATCTAAATGATAGAACTAGATTCTTGTAAAAGTTTACAATCTCATTGGTTATGCTTGATTAGGTGCTACTATATAATTTAGTAAATTGAATAATAATTATAACAAGGGCATTGTATCTCTATTTGATAGACTCAAAATGTCTTCCCAATACAGTTGAAGTTACATCGGAAGGTAGACAAATTTTCCTCCCGATGCAGTTTATACGATGTCGGGGTGCAAAATATTTTCTCCAAAAAGTCCGTACAAAACTACTCTATATCGAAATAAATATGTAACTTTGCAAATCGATATATTGCAACGATATTATGGAAGCTATGATATTTGCCGCCGGATTAGGCACACGTTTACAACCCATTACAAACAACATACCCAAAGCTCTTGTAGAAATAAATGGTGTATGCTTGTTAGAACTATGCATCAACAACCTTATAAAACATGGGTGCACAAAGATAGTAGTAAACATTCATCACTTTGGAGAACAGATTATAAACTTCTTAAACTCCAACAAGTTTGATGTGGATATTGCAATATCTGACGAACGCGACTGCCTATTGGACACCGGTGGCGGACTAAAAAAAGCCGAACATCTTTTCGACAAAAAAAATCCTATACTTATACACAATGTGGATATACTTTCGTCGATAGACCTAAAAGAACTATACACCACACATTGCCGAAGCAATGCATTGGCAACCCTAGCTGTGGCAGAAAGAAAAACATCACGATATCTGCTCTTTGACCACCATAATAACCTTGCGGGATGGACCAACCACAACACCGGCGAAACTCTTTGGGCAAAAAAGTCGGACTATAACGACATCACACCTATGGCTTTCAGCGGAATACATGTTGTAAGTCCAAAAATATTCGACCTATTGCCCGACAATTCGGCATACTCGATAGTGCCTCAATATATAGATATGGCATCACACGAAGTGATAAAAGCATATCCCCACTCTGCCAAACAATGGCTTGATGTGGGAAAACACGAAGCATTAGAAAAAGCAAAAGATTTTATCGTAAACCTAAACATAATTTAATTTGACTATGGAATCCTTTTTAAACAGTGTGGCAAAAAGCATTGCCAACCAAGCAGGCAACAATTTGGAGAATACAATAATAGTATTCCCCAACCAACGTCCGATAATATTTTTGAGAGAAGAACTAAAAAAGCTATTGACTCCGCCTATATTTATGCCCAAGATAACAAACATAGATAATTTTGTGGGCGAAATATCGGATTTAGAAATAGTAGACAACACTTTTTTGATGTTTGAGCTTTTTAGAATACATCGCGAAATAGGCAACTCTAAATATAAAGAATTTGAAGAGTTTATACCTTTTGCCGACATGTTGCTAACCGATTTTTCGGAAATAGATGCTTATTGTGTTGATGCCGCACAACTATTTGCCAATATACACGAACTTAAAGCCATAGGCGAATGGGACGTATCGGGCGACGAACTTACCGAATTTCAGAAAAAATATTTGAACTTTTATAAATCGCTACACTCCTACTACACCAAACTGAAAGAATCGCTAGTCCGCAATAAAAAGGCTTATCCGGGAATGGCATACCGCAAAGTGGCCGAAAACATTAACAGCTATATAGATACCCTAAGCAATAAAAAAATATACTTTGTGGGGTTCAATGCGCTAAACCACTGCGAAGAAAAGATAATAAAACCACTTATAGACAGCGGTATAGCCGAAATAATAACCGATGGCGACGATTATTATTTTAAAGACATGAATCAAGAAGCCGGAAAATTTCTCCGCAAGTTGCACTCCGATGGTTTTATAAAAGACCACGAAGAATACGGCACATGGTTTGGAAAAGAGGATAAACATATAAAGGTTATAAGTTGTCCGGAAAATATATTACAGGCTAAAAAAGCCGGCGAACTACTAAATGAGATAATTGAAGAAGAAAAGAAAAAGGATAATAATAAAGAGAACGAGAATGAGAACAACTTGAACGATACAGCTTTTGTGCTTGCCGACGAATCGCTACTGATACCGGTGCTAAACTCGCTACCTGAAGAACTATTTAGTGAGAAAAACGAGAAGAAAGAAAACAAGGAGAATGGTAAGAAAGAGAAGGAAAATAAGAACGGGAAAGTAAATGTTACGATGGGTTTTCCATACCAATATTCGATAGTACACAACTTTGTTACCGCCCTATTTAACCTACACATCAATAAGCGAGACGACAAATTCTATTACAAAGATATAATAAACATATTGTCGAACACATTGGTGCAAGACATGACTCAGGCCCCAACATTAAAATCGATAATACACAAGGATATATATAAACAGAAAGACTTATATGTAAGTATTGGCGACATATCAAAGATAATAAATACGGACTTTGACAAGGTAGAGTTTTTGTTTTCGCCCGAGGCATCGACACCCGAAGGATTTTTAGCCCTCTGCAAAGATAAACTAATACCTGAGTTGCTGAAGATAGACCAACTTGCCACAAAAGAACAGGTGGCATTGAGTGCTTTTGCCAAAATAATAAATCACTTTATAGATTTGTCGAACAAATATAATACACAGGAAGACAAATTTGTGAGTGTACTGAACACATTGTACAAGATATATGCAAAAATTTCGCGTTATCATCGTCTTCCTTTCAAAGGCGAGCCTTTGGAAAAACTACAAATATTGGGTATGTTGGAAACCCGTAGCCTCGACTTTAAAAACCTCTTTATACTTTCGGCCAACGAAAACCGCTTACCTCAAGGCAAATCGATAAAATCGATGATACCGATAAATTTGAAACGACATTTCGGTATGCGTACATATCAGGAAAACGACTCTATTTTTGCATATTACTTTTATCGCCTGCTACAACGAAGCAGCAATATATACATACTATACAATTCCGATAGCCAAGGCGATGGCAAAGGCGACCCCAGCCGCTTTATCACACAGATAAAAGAAGAGTTGGTACCGAAATACAGCAACATAAAATTTGTCGAAGAAGTACTATCGGTACAAAGCACAAATAGTCAATCAACATTTGGTGATGTAGAAAAAAACGACGAAATAATGGCTCAACTAAAAAAGGTGGCCGAATATCCGGGCTTTTCGCCTTCGTCGCTAAACAACTACATAAAATGCCCGTTAAAATACTATTACGAAAATGTGTTGGGTATACGCGAAACTGACAAACCAACAGAAGATATCGACTCTTCGGAACTTGGTAATGTTATACACGAAATATTAGAAAACATATTCAACAGATTCAAAGAAGAAAAGGCAGTAATATCTAAAGAGTATCTCGAAGATTGCCTACAAAACTTAGACGAACAGATAAATGCCCTTGAAAAGATAAAACTCGAAAATCAAGGCAAAGGTTTCCTATTTAGAGAAATAGCGAAAGAACAGATAAAAGCCTTTATCGAAAAGCAAATAAAAGAGGTGAAAGAGTCCCCAAAAGGAATAATAATATTAGAGTTGGAAGAGACTTTTAAACACTACTTAGAAATAAATGGTACTAAGGTGCTTGTAAAAGGTCAGATAGACCGCATAGACGAAGTAGATGGTCAATGCCGAATTATCGACTACAAATCCGGAGCAGTAACCGACAAGGATTTGGAAGGCAGTACCGTCGAAGAAGACATAACCAAACTTAAAGAGAAATGGCTGCAACTAATGATATACGCATGGCTGTATAACAGAGATAAAAATCACATACCCAAACACGATAGCGGCAAGCCCGTTGAGGCAGGAATATATCCGCTGCGTAACTTTTCGGCAGACCTTATGAAAGTAAAAATTGTGAACGATAGAACAAATCATACTAACAAAATAACACTCGAAATATTGGATGATATCGAGGCCATATTGCATAGATTGATAGGAGAAATACTAAATCCCGAAATACCTTTTTCAAAAAGAGAGGGACACGCATGCCTATACTGCCAATTTCGCATAAAATGTAATTTATACAAACAACAATCCGAAAAAAGTATTTAAATGTCAAAAAAAAGATGTAAATTTGCCAAACATATAGACAATCGGATTGTATTACATATATAACTGTTTATGTGTAGAATATATTAAAAAACGCACAATATGAAAAGGACATACATAACAATAATAATGGGAATAATGCTTGTGCTGACAGCAAATAGAGGCATGGCACAAACCGAAAATACAACCGCATCGTGGTTTAAAGATAAAATAGAAGTTGGGGGTAACTTTGCTTTCAATATCGGCGACCGCACAGGTATAGTAGAATTGTCGCCTACATTCAGTCTGCGCCCCATACCAAAGTTGATAACATCGCTAGACCTAATATGCCAATACTCGTGGGACAATAAATATACCACTTCCCGTTTCAGTTATGGCTTTGGTCTTTCGGCACGATATACCATTATCAGCAATATGTATGTGTATGCCCAATATACCTACAACCCATACATAATAATGAACGAGCTAACCGAACAGAAAACTACAGGCACCTACAGCGGACTATGGCTTGGGGCAGGATATACCAAACGAATAAGCAGCAAAGTAACTATATACACCGGTATAGTATACGATGTATTGGCGGGTCCTCATGCCGACGATAATCCTCGCATAAGTGGCGGCGTTTCGTATCAACTATAATAAAACTTATAATCTGATGGCAAAAATACTATTAATAGAAACAGCAACACCAATCTGCTCGGTAGCAATAGCTATCGATGGCCAAATAGCGGCAATGAAAGAGAGTAGCGAGCCTAACTCCCACTCTGCCAAACTTTCGGTAATGATACGCGATATACTCGAAACCTCGAATATACAATACTCAGAGTTGGACGCAGTATGCGTAAGCAGTGGTCCCGGCTCATATACAGGGCTACGCATCGGAGTATCAACTGCCAAAGGCTTATGCTATGCATTGGAAAAACCATTAATGGCCATAAGTACATTGGAAAATATAGCAGCGGGATACCTACAACTACACCCACAATATACGGGATACATATGTCCTATGATAGACGCTAGAAGAATGGAAGTATATTCGGCCATATTCGACAACAAGGGCAACTATATACGACCGACCAACGCTGATATAATAACCGAAGACATATACGACCAATGGCTCGAAGAAAACAACATACTGTTTATAGGTGATGGAGCCGATAAAACCAGAAGCATATTGGAAGGGAAAAACAACGTAATGTTTGACACCGACTTTAAAATATCAGCAAAGGGAATGGCGCTAATAGCCGAGAAACGTTATGAAAACAAACAATTTGAAGATGTGGCATATTTTGAACCTTTTTACTTGAAAGATTTTGTGGCAGCAAAGCCATCGGTAAAAGGTCTTACAATACAAAAGTAATAAAAAAATAACTACCCTGACACAACAGAGTAGTTATTTTTTTGCATATAGCATTCTAATTACTTTATATAATCGAATACGATAAAGGATTCTACAAGAATATCCAAAGCAACAATAAAATTATCACAGTACCATAAACCAATATTTTGCTTATAGGCATACGTTCGGCTACAGGGCTTTCGTCTTCATAGTCGTATGCTATAGGACGACGAAACGATATCTTTTTGCTATACTTTAACTGATCTATCGATGAAACAGTATCGCCGCTTTCATTTGCCACAGTTTGACTATCGGTATTGGTTTCTTGCGAAAAACGTGGTTTGTAATTAAATGTAGGCATTTGTTTTTTGCGAAACAGACTTGCCAACGTAAAATCCGATTCACGTTTCTTACTATCAAAAGATTTCACTCTCGATTTGAAATAAACCAAATCATCGTTTTCATCTTTTGGCATTTCTTCGTAATTGCGAGTAAGCTTATACTTATTCTTCAACTCCTCAAATTTTTCTTGTTCAGGGTCGTAAAATCGCGGTTGATACTTAAACTGACGAGGCTTGGGTGTATAAAAAAAACTTATCTTCATATCTATATTATCCTACTAAGTTAACTGAAAACAAAACTAATATTCTTCTTTTTTATTGTGCCGATAGAAAATTTCTTTTCCCGGCGTTCGAACAAAGATTATATATAAACGTTATTATGACGTGTGCTTACTATTTCAAATATGTATTTTTGGAGCCGTTGCCCTACAAACAAGGAGCAATGGCTCTTTTTTAATTTATCTGTCGGGAAAGATATAAAAACAAAAAAAAGGATACCACCCTTTAGGAGGCATCCAATATCTAAAACAACATATTTTAGAACAAAATTAAATCACATCTTTACCAATATCTCGGCGATAGTATTTGTTTTGCCATTTTATTTTATCTACATTTTTGTAGGTTTTGGCCAAAGCCTGTTCCAATGTATCGCCAAATGATGTTATGCATATCACGCGACCGCCATTGGTAAGCACATTTGCATCGGCATCCAATTTGGTGCCGGCATGAAATACCAAAGCATCTTGGTCTACAGTTTCTATACCTTCTATCACATCGCCTTTAGGATAACCATCGGGATAACCATTAGCCACCATCATTACACAAGCGGCAGCCCGTGGGTCGGTTACAAGCTCTACTTCGTTTAATGTTCCATCATAAGTATGTTGGAATAACTCTACCACATCCGATTTTATTCTTGGGAACACTGATTCTGTTTCGGGGTCTCCCATACGCACATTGTATTCTATAACATATGGATTGCCTTCTACATTCATTAATCCTATAAAAATAAAACCTTTATAATTAATATTGTCTTTTGCCAAGCCATTCACTGTCGGTATCACTATACGTTGCTCGACCTTATCCATAAATGTTTTGTTGGCAAAAGGCACAGGAGATACAGATCCCATTCCACCGGTATTTTTACCCGTATCGCCCTCTCCTATTCTCTTATAATCTTTTGCTTCGGGTAATATTTTATAGTTTTTGCCATCGGTAAGCACAAACACCGATAGTTCGATACCTTTCAAATATTCTTCAATTACCACCTTGCTTGAAGCATTGCCAAACTTAGCATTTTCAAGCATATTTTTAAGTTCGGTTTCCGCTTCTTGCAGGTTATCTAAAATAAGCACACCTTTTCCTGCTGCCAATCCGTCGGCTTTAAGCACATAAGGTGCTTTAAGTGTTTTAAGAAAATCTATACCTTCTTGTATATTATCTTTTGTAAAAGTACGATAAGCTGCAGTAGGTATTCCATGCTTATACATAAACTCTTTAGCATAATCTTTGCTACCTTCGAGTTCGGCACCGGCTTTCGATGGTCCTATTATGGGAATATTCTTCAACATATCGTCGCCGGCAAAGAAATCGGTTATACCCAATACCAAAGGTGCTTCGGGACCTACAACTACCATTTTAACTTGGTGTTCCAATACAAAAGCCTTAACCTCATCAAACTTTTCGGGATTAATGTTTACATTAGTACCTAATTTTGCAGTACCGGCATTTCCCGGCGCTATAAATAGTTGCTCAGTATTGTTGCTTTGAGCTATCTTATATGCTATGGCGTGTTCGCGTCCACCACCACCTAAAAGTAATATATTCATGTGTTATTGTATTTGTCGTCTTTATTATTTACCAATCCTCTTTAATCCTTGTTTCGAGTTTTCGTAGTTTACATCTATTGCGAGAGCAGCCTTGTAACATTCTTCGGCTTTGGCATAGTCGCCTTTAAGTTCGTATGCATAACCTTTATTATCCACTGCTTCTACAAAATATTGATTTTGCATAATGGCCTTATCAAAGAAGTTTATCGCTTCGTCATAATTACCATTCAACAAATTTACATATCCCAAATTATTCAACGCATTAACGTTTAACGAATCTATAAGGAGTATTTTGTTATACTCTTCGACAGCTGCAGTGTAGTTTTCCAAATCTTGATACAAAAGAGCCAAAGCATAACGAGCTATAGTATTGTTTGGACGTAAGTTTACTGCTGTTGTAAGATATTCTATGCCCAATCTATTCTTCTTGTTGGCATACATAAGCCCCAACTCTTCGTAAGCATCGGCATACTCGGTGTCTATTTCTATTGCTTTTCTAAAGTTTCGCACTGCGTTGATGCTATCGCTTGTTTCTTTGTAAACGAAACCCATCATAAAGTATGCCTTTACATTATTGGGATCGATTTCTATAACTTTTTTGATATTGTCTGTTGCACGGTCGTAATCTCTGCTAAGGAACGATATTTCGCCCAATTTGGAATATACATCCACGCTACCGGGTTTAAGTTCCAAAGCTTGCTGAAGAGCGCCATAACTAGCCTTAAGGTCGCCATTACGCAAATGCAAGTCGGCCAACAATATATAATAATCTACATTATCCTCGTCATACTTTATTGCTGCATTTACACTGCTTATTGCATCGTTTATTCTATCACGATTCAGCAACTCCAACGCTCTTTGATAATGCAAGGTTGCATCTTTAGGTTCTTTCTTCAATTTTGCATCGATAAGAGCCAACATATCAGTATCGGTTTGCTCTTCTTGAGTGTTATTTCCACAACCAACTGCGCAAAGCAATACACCCAACATTATAGTTATCAAGAAATTACTTTTATTCATATTAAATCTATTTTTCTACAAAAATACACCAAAATATTGAATTAAAAAAGCATATGGCTCAAATAATTCACCAAATACTACACAAAGTCATATCACTTGGCTTTATGGGTGATGTATTTAGCAAAGTTTAAACACAATCCACACTATTAATAGATGTTATCAATTGAAGAAAATAATCTTAAAAAGACTTTTGTGCAAAACAAATAGCAATATGCTACGTTACAATGGCGTGCTTACTTATTTCAAAGATGTATTTTAAGCCGTTTTTCGCAATCAGGAAAAACGGCTTTTTTGCAGCCTATAATATAAATAAACATCATATATAAAGACATTTAGCACATAAATTATCGAGAAAAGCAACTACAGAACAACACCATAAAACACTATATTACAAACACATAACCCTACAATGTTAATAATTAAGACATTATACATGTAGTTAATTGAAAATTAATTTGTAACTTTGAAGTCCGAAAATACAGTAAAAAGATGAGTACAAAACGGATAAAAACACCGCAAAAAACGAAACTAAAAATCACGTTATCGGATAGAGATAATGTTCTCTTGCTACAATATTCAAGAGAGCACAATGTTTCGCGCGCAGTGGCTGCAAAACAAATAATCCATCAAGCATTGGTTGCCAACCAAAAAAATGTTTCTACAATCCCCGAAAACCAACTTTCGATATTCGACAATGGTGTTCAAATAAACATCTTCGACATAATAGATAACGAATAATAATCAAACAACCGACATCGAAACACTAATTTAGACGTATAGCAGTTGTTTACCCAAAGTTCTCGTAAATAAGTTCGGCCATCATCAAATCCAATGGTGTAGTTATTTTAATATTTTCTCTATTGCCATCTACTATAGTTATAGGTATTTTTAGAGCATACTCCACCACAGAAGCGTCGTCGGTAAAAAAGGGTTTATAGATAGTATTATATGCTTCTTTAATTACATCCGATTTAAAACATTGTGGGGTTTGCACCAATTTTACTTTATTTCTATCGAGCATTGTATTTTTAGCGTCATCTTCGATACGCACACTTTCATGAGGAGATACTGCGGGTATTACCGCGTCGCTTTTTTGCAAAGAGGCAAATAACCTATTGAGTGTTTGATTTGAAACAAACGGACGTACACCATCATGTATTCCGACAATCGAATCGCCGGGTATATAATCCAAAGCATTCTTTACCGAAAAGAAACGTTCCTGTCCACCGGCTACCAACTTCAATGGTATTTGAAAACCATATTCCTTGCATAGCAAATTCCAATACTCAAACTGAGTTTCGGGAAGTACCAATACAATATTAATAGCATTATCGTAAACTTTTATTCGTTCGATAGTTCTCATCAATAACGGCTTTCCATTTATTGGAAGAAACTGTTTGGGAATATCGCTACCCATTCGTTTGCCGGCCCCACCGGCTACAATCACCATATACCTTTGCATAAACACTTCTATTATAGTAAATAAAAAAAAGAATGGCAGATACAATAATCTTTCACCATTCTTTTTACAATATATAACGTTTTCTTATAATATCAACATAGCATCACCGTATGTAAAGAATTTATATTTCTCTTTGATAGCTGTTTGATATGCTTTCATCATTAAATCATAACCCGCAAATGCCGACACCATTATAAACATCGACGACATTGAAGGATGGAAGTTTGTAACCATCATATCAGCAATACTGAAATCGTATGGAGGATAAATAAATTTATTGGTCCAACCGGAATAAGGTCTCACTTTTCCCGGTATTGTAACTGCTGTTTCCAACACTTTCATAGACGTAGTACCCACAGCACAAATTCTTTTACCATTACTTTTTGCTTCGTTGATAAGGTTGCACGCAGTTTCGTCGATATACATTTCTTCCGAATCCATTCTATGCTTGGTTAAATCTTCCACCTCTATAGGCTTGAAATTACCCAAACCTGCATGCAAAGTTACTTCTGCTACTTTAACGTCTTTTATCTCGATACGTTTCATAAGTTCTCTCGAGAAATGCAAACCTGCAGTAGGTGCAGCCACAGCACCTTCGTTTTTAGCATATATGGTTTGGTAACGTTCTGCATCTTCGGGCATTACATTACGCAATCTCAAAAGTTCTTCGGGTAGTGGAGTATGACCTAACGATTTGATAAGAGCTATAAATTCTTCGTGACTGCCATCATACAAGAATCTAACAGTTCTTCCCCTCGATGTGGTATTGTCAATAACTTCGGCTATCAAAGAATCGTTATTTCCAAAATACAATTTATTACCTATACGTATTTTACGAGCAGGGTCTACTATCACATCCCACAATCTACTCTCACGATTCAATTCTCTTAAAAGAAAAACAGTAATTTTGGCACCCGTTTTTTCTTTTTCGCCATAAAGCAATGCAGGAAATACCTTGGTATTGTTGAGTACCATTACATCACCCTCATCTACATAATTAATCAAATCTTTAAAAAGTTTGTGTTCCAACTCGCCTGTTTTACGATGTACTACCATCATACGTGCCTCATCACGATGTTTCGATGGTTTTTCGGCAAACAAATCTTTTGGTAATGTATACCTAAATTGAGATAGTTTCATAATATTATGTATGAATATTTTTTATTTAAGCATTTTATTTATTCATAAACTCGACAACTTTCTTATTACAAAGAAAGCCTCTTTACAAAAGATAAAGGTCCAATTTTTAGACAAAATGTTTTGCAAAGATACGAAACTTAACACTCGATTGTCAAGTTTTTTAACTATAAAAATATAAATATCTATATTACTGAGAGGTAAATAAAAAAAGAGACACAACATATTTAACATTTCGAGGTATTCGCTGTTAAATAATCTCGCACATTTTCAATATCCATTGCTTCGAGTCGCTTAAATTCACCTATTCTTTCGCGACACAATCTAGAGAGATATGCGCCAGAATTTAATGCTTCGCCAAAATCTCTTGCTATAGATCTGATATAAGTTCCTTTGCTACATTCAATTCTAAAATCCACTTCCGGCAACTCTATTCTTGTTATCTCGAATGTTTTGATAAATATCTTTTTCGACTTTATTTCAACTTCTTCCTGTTTACGAGCATAGTCAAATGCCCTTTTGCCATTTATCTTAACTGCCGAAAATATAGGAGGCACCTGATCTATCTCCCCCAAAAAAGAGTTTGCAGTATCTTTTATCAACTGATCTGTTATATGTTCCATTGGATATGTTGCATCAACCGGCTTTTCCATATCATAGCATGGCGTGGTGGCCCCCAACACAAACGTACCGGTATATTCTTTCTCCGATGCTTGATATTTTTCTATCGATTTTGTTTCCTTGCCTATACATACTATCAACAAACCTGTTGCCAAAGGATCCAAAGTGCCGGCATGACCAATTTTTATTTTTTTTAAGTCAAAATCGTGCCTCAGTATATGCTTAATCTTATTTACAACCTGAAATGACGTCCATTTGTATGGTTTATCAATAAGCACCACTCTGCCCTCTTTCAATTCTTCTGCAGTCATATCGCTTTAATTAAAAAACAATTGCCATAACACCTACTATAGCACAATATATGGCAAAATAAATCAATTTGCAACGTTTTACGAGTGCTATCATAGCTTTGCAAGCTATACATCCCGACACGAAAGCAGCCAAAAAACCTACCACCATAGCAGTTACCGAAATGCTTTCGGCACCTCCTACAAATATTTCTTTAGCATCAAGCAATGCCTCGCCCAATATGGGAGGTATCACCATCAAGAAAGAAAATTGTGCTAAATGTTCACGTTTATTTCCAAGCAAAAGCCCTGTGGCAATGGTGGTTCCCGAACGAGAAAGACCGGGTAGGACAGCCACAGCTTGCGAAAGACCTATAATGAATGCATCTTTGCATTTAATTTCGTGAGGTTGTTTGGGCGAAAAATACTGCGAAAACGTGAGTAGCAAAGCCGTAGCCAACAAGCATATACCCACCACAAGCAAATCGCCTTCGAACAATGCATCTACATAGTCTTTAAAAAACACACCCACAATACCTATAGGTATCATCGATATAATGATAAGAAAGGCATATCGTTGCTCCATATTGAAATGCCAACCAAAAAGGTTATTGCTTGTTTCGCCCGACAATGAAGCCCTTATTGGTTTCTTAAACAAACCTTTGAAGATCCATGTTACCTCTTTCCATAATATAAATATGGTAGAAAATACAGTAGCCACATGAACAAGAACTTCAAAAGTAGTACCACCTCCGTCCACATCAACACCTAATATCTCTTTTCCCAATAAAAGATGTCCGCTACTACTTACGGGCAAATACTCGGTAAAACCTTGTAGAAGACCTAATATTAATGCTTCAAACCATTCCATAATAGTATTTTATTTCAGGGTGATTAGTTATTTATTTTTTGGTTTTATCATTATAGAAAATATCTCTATAACAAGTCCTGCTATTATGAGCAATGGAGCCACCACCATGCGGCGAGCACTAAAAATAGCATCGTTGAACTCGTTAGGATTGTCGGAACCACCGCCTAATAAACACAAATAACCTATTATCATAACAACAACACCTACAATCATTAATATATAGTTGTTCTTTCCAAAAACAAAATCAAATTTCGATTTCGATTCTTCTTGCATATTATCGGTATATTTCATATCTTTCTTTATTGATTAATATAATTGTTCATTTTTATTGTTTAAATAATATCTTAACGAGAAGTATGTTGCCAAAAACGATATAGCTACACCCAATAGTAGGATAACACCTATTATAATCAAGTATGGTATCTGAACCTGCGCCATATTCAACTCTACATTAAATTGACGATACAATACAAACACCAATACAACCAAAAGGGCTATAGCTATAACAGAGCCAAACAAACCATACAACAAACTACGTAGTAAAAATGGTCGTATTATAAAACTACGTTTAGCTCCCACCAATTGCATTGTTTTTATTATATAACGCTTCGAATATATAACAATTTGTATGGTATTATTTATCAAAACCACCGAGACAAATAACAAAAGCGAAGTAAACATAAGCAATATCAGTCCCACATTGGAAATAATTTCGTTAACTTCATTTACTGTTGTTTCTTGATATACTATATCGGTAACAAAAGTATAACTAGACAAACTTTCTTTAAACAATTGGATATTGGTTTGCAACTGTTCTGCCGATATATCCGATTTCATATTTACTTCGAAAGAAGGGAACAATGGATTATATCCCAAAAAATCTACGAAATCATCACCCAATTCGGCTGTGAAATTTTCTGCAGCCTCTTCTTTAGAGATATATTTTATTTTTTTAATGTAAGGATATTCGTCCTTTTGATTAAGCATCTTATTCAAAGTAGATATTTCATGACTTTCGGCCGATGGCGAAAGTATAACGTTATAGATAATATTCTCTTTTATATCCGTTGCATATCTATAAGAATAATACCCCAAAAGCATCAACAAACCTAATACAAAAAGTACTAGGGATATACTGAATATGGTGGAAAGATAGCTTCCCCACAATTTTATTGGTCCATGTTTTGCTACTTTATTCATTTATTTTCACCTTTTTATACTGTTACAAATGAAAATTATATTTTGCAAAGGTACATTTTTTTTTTCACATAACAATCGCAAATAACATATTATATCTTAGCGAAAGGGTTATAATAGTAATAATCAAGCAAATAAAAGAAAATATTTTTTAAAGCGATTTCTAAAGTTTGTGTTACATCGAATAGATAAGCATTTTATGTTTAATGAAATCTTGTTTTTTAGAAATGCATAACAAACAAAGGCTGCCTCTTTATAAGAGGACAGCCCTTAAGAAAGGAAATTTAAAATTTATACTCTATTAGTACTTATTCTCTAGTAATTTTAGTTGGCGCTCAACATTACAGGCATAACCAACATAAGGATGTTTTCCTTCGTTTCTTCGTCTTCATTAACAGGGAACAATATACCTGCTCGGCTAGGATGTGCCAATTCCATCATTACATTTTCAGTGTCGATATTGCTTACCATTTCTGTAAGGAATTTGGCATTAAAACCTATCTCCATTCTTTCGCCTTCATATTCGCAAGGTATCTTTTCTTTTGCGTCATTAGAGTTTTCAATATCTTCGGCCGAAATAATCAACTCTTTTTCGGTACACAACAAACGTACTTGCAATGTTGATTGGTTTGCAAAGATAGAAACACGACGCAAACTAGTCAAAAACTCAGTGCGATTCATCACCAATTTATTGGGATTATCTTTTGGTATTGCAGCTTCGTAGTTAGGATATTTTCCATCAACCAAACGGCAAGCTACAAAATAATTATCGAACGAGAAGAATACGTTTGTAGAGTTGTATTCTACTACTACATCAACATCCTCTTTGTTTAATAATATAATGTTTTTCAACATTCCGATAGGTTTCTTGGGCAATATAAAACTGCTATTTTCTTCCGATGAAACATCAAAACGACGATAACGTACAAGTTTATGAGCATCTGTTCCCACGAATGTCAAAGATTCGGAGTTCATTTCGCAATATATACCCGACATCTGCTGACGCATTTCGTCGTTACTTGTAGCAAAAGATGTTTTGGATATAGCATTTACCAACACCGATGCAGGCAATGTGATTTTGGTCGTATTTTCGGCTTGTCTCAACACCGGATATGTTTCAGGATTTTGACCTGCCAAACGATATTTTCCATCTCCCACTACTATATCAATCATATAGTTATCAGGATTTACTGAAAAATTCAATGGAACATCTGAAAACGATTTCAATATATCCAACAATATCTTCGCAGGCACAGCCACCTCGTTTACTCCTTCTTCTTTGGCTGTTTCCAATTGTATACGCGACACCAATGTAGTTTCCAAATCTGTTGCTCTTATCGTAAGTTCATTATCCTTCAATTGGAAATGAAAACAATTAAGAATTGCCACAGTATTGTTGTTTGTTATTACTCCGCTTAACGCCTGCAAAGTTTTCGAAAATAATTGACTATTAATTATAAACTTCATATTTTATATATTTTAATCGTTGTTTTTATACCTTATAATTCAAATGCAAAATTAAACCTTTATTTCCTTATTTCAAGCACTAGTGCCTATTTTTTTACTAACAATCTGTTTATTTCTTTAGCAATATTCTTATTATTAGACTTTAATGCTTTCTAAATTGCAACTAAGTTTTCTATATTCCCTATAGCATAATAAAGATTCTAAACAATAACGAATCGATAAAAAACCACAAATTCACTATAAGCAAACTTGTGGCGGAACAATCATTTATTATCGACCATTTTTTATCTATACCAATATTCGTTTCCTAACTTATCGATGTAACCTTTGCGAGGAACTCCATTCTCATCACGCACAACAAATTCGTATTTACCAAAGTGCATGATAATTTCATCGTACTTAAACGGAGTTACAAATGCTCCTTGTATAGTTACAAAGGCCCATTTATCGCCCTTGCGAGCTGCACCAAATAGTGCCAAGTATCTCAACTCGGTATAATCTATCTCGTAATAAACTTCATCATAGATTACATTCAATAACTTTTCGTTTTTTTGACCAACCAAGCCCCATTTACCATTTTTGCTTACACCATACATTCCTCCATTGGACTCGTACATAACCGCATCGTATATGGGTGGTATTATCCATTCATCCTCCTCGCTTACATAACCCCATTTGCCATTCTCATCTTGTCCGGCATAAATCATAGGAAACAATTCCTCTTGAGCAAACACAGTGGCCATTTGTACCACAAATAATGGCACCAACAAATATATCTTACGCATTTTTTACTATTTTGTTATATATATTTACTACTAAGTTTTCTACTTTTAAATGCATCTAACTATTTAATATACACCACGTATAAACCATTAAACGCACCTTACCAATTTATTGCTATTTCGAGTTGCAAATATACACCCTTTTTGACTTGTGTGCAAATTTTAGCTCAAAAAAATATTATTTCTTATTAGCCTGCTTTACCATCTTCATCATCGACACTACTCCAAATATAGTGTATATCAAATACATCAACAGATAATAAATAAGCGCTGTTTTGTATGTGGCCATATCTTTATTGATGAGCAAAAACAAAAATAGCACAACTATATGTACAAACATTTGCCCAAATGTTATCAATAAAAACATCGAAGAGAAAATTCTTGGATTCTTTTGTACCAACTTATGCACATATCCGCATACAATACCGGTAGATAAAAGAAAATATAGTGCTATCAAAAAACATTTAGGTGTAAAATACTGATTTGCCACTAAAGCCAACACAGAAGTAACAGCTAACACCAAAGCCGTTAAAAGCATCAATCTTTTTATAAACTCTCTCATTAGTCCAAAATTATTTTTTTATATTTACTTTATCAATACAAGGGTCTAATGCACATACATTACCTTTGGCTATACAGGCGGCCTCTCTACAACCACAATCGCAATAGCTAAGATCGCTACAAGATGTACATTCCGTAGGTATATACGCTCTATTTTGAAAAATGTTCCAATATTCGGCATCAAAAATTATAGGATCCGAAAATATATGTCCCACCTTACGTGGAGAATGATTGCATGTACGTATTATACCAGAAGGATCTACAACAAAAAATTCCTTGGCAGCCGAACACATAGTACCTACTCTCAAACGCTTATATCTTTCATAATCATTTATCACACATTTAGGAAATTCCGTTCCCACCGCGCCAACTTTATTTGAGTGTATAAGCACATCTTCGGCTATATCCAACATACCTTGCAACTGCTCGGAATCAAGCATTAAATCATCAATGTATGTCAACCCTCTACCACCGGGTAAAAAACGATTCAGCAATATGGTATCAGCACCCGAAATAAGTCCCATGGCCAATGTAGTAAACAACTCATGGTAATTCTGCTTGGTTACAGTTACATTTACAGTAGTATGCAACCCAATCTTTTTAGCCCGCTCAAACCAATACAACACTCCCTTAGCATTATCGACTCCCGTGTGATATTTAAAACTTTCGATACCCGGCAAACTCATACTCAGATGCACATCATATTTTTTGAAAGCCTTCAAATAATCATCATTCATAAGTAAACCATTGGATATTATCACTATCCTTCCTCCCCTATTAAACATATCACGGCTACGTATATAATCCAAAATAGGCAAAAGATGCTCACACATCAAAGCTTCGCCTCCTGATATAGAAATATTTTTCACTCCCATCGATGCCAATATATCCAACGCACGTTTCCATTCTTCAAAAGTCATTTCGGAACCTTTTTCATATTTTGTATGTCCCTCGGCTGTAGCTTCCCATGGGCAAGAACAAAACTTACACTTGTGGTTACACTTATAGGTAAGTTCCAATATTGCCGTAGTAGGTATCGCCACACCACTTGCTGAATCTATCTTTGTTGCTGTCATCTGTATTTTTATTGTAGCATTCTATAGTTTAGTTATTCTCTTTTACTTCATTAACCATATCTTTTACAAAGTGTTATCACAAAACTACATTCTCTTTGCAAAAGAACAAAGGTAACAATATTTTTGCATAATTCAAAGACATTACATTCTTTTTATTCCCAAATATACAGACACACTGCACCGGTCGTAGTCCGAAAAGTATGTAGAACAAAATATAAGGCAATAAAAAGAAAAGGCTTCGACCATGTGGTCGAAGCCTTTTTAGCTACAATATAATATATACGTACTATTTCAATGCCTCAACGATGGCAACTTCGATGGCTTCGCCACGAAGGTCGCGAGCCAATATAGTGCCGTCTTTTCCTATAAGCATTATTTGAGGAATGCCGTTTACGCCATAAGTATCGGTAGCCACCTTGGTAGTATCGGCAAGTTGCAGCCATGTCATATTCATGGTTTCAATAGTTTTGCGTTGTGCATCGGGTTTGTCCCAAACGTTAAGACCGATAACCACCACACCCTTGTCGGCATACTTCTTGTGCATTTCGGCAATGTTAGGAATTTCAGCACGGCAAGGACCACACCACGAAGCCCAAAAGTCTATCAATGCCACTTTGCCGGCAATATGTTGGCTAAGTTTGGTAGCAGTCATAGCTTCGCCTTCCAGCAAATCAAGGTCGGTATAAGGCTTGCCCACCGATGTCTTTTCAAGTTTACGCAAACCTTCCAACACCTTTGTGGTAAGCGAGAAGTTTTTCACCACCGGAGCAGCAGTAGCCAAGATCGAATCCACTTGTACCGAAGTTATGGTGCCGGCATCGCGTTGGCTCTTTACCAACTGATAAAAAGCGTATGCACCAAGCACATTATCGCCATTTTCGGCAAACACATTTTCCAAAGCTACCAACTCTTTGGCGGTATATATCTCTAACACACTGTCGTACTTAGCTTCTACCAACTTGCGTTCTTCTTCGGAAGGAGCAGCCAAATATTCCTTATACAATGCTTGTAGCAGAGCCGTTTCGTCGGTACCCACATTCATCATATTGGCAAAAGCCTCGTTTAGTGGTGTTCCCGACAATTTATTTTCATCCAAATCAACAACAATGGTTCCATTCTCCAACACACATTCCATCATCTTGTGCTTATTGTCAACAGTCAAAGCAACAATCGTAGCCACTATTGGAGTTTCCAGTTCGCCACTAAAGGCAAACGCGCCATTGGCTACCACCGTCGAATCCAACTTAACATTTTGATTTTCGACATCGAACATGTAAACATTTGCACCTTCAAAAGCCTCGTCGGCCAAAGTTCCATTGATGGTATATTTGTTTTTGTTACCACCACAGCCCACTATCGCCACCAGCAACACGGGCAATGCAATCAATCTCAAAATATTCATTCTCTTCATTTTATTACTATATTTAATATTTTTATTTCAAGTTGCAAAGATACACTTTTTATTTCAATATCGCCAATATATATATTATATCCCCTACACTTGTCCACCCTAACCCTGCGGTTTACGACCCGTAACTCCCATACTTTTGACCCGTAAGTATGGCACTTTTGATGCCTAAATCGCATGCTTTGTGATTTGCTGATTTAGGTTGTCACATTTGTGTCTTTAGACTGATTTAAGTTGACTGGTTAATAACTCTCGACTATTTATAGTTTACATTATTCACTATTACGACTGTTTTTGGTTTACTTTAATAAAGAATAAGAATTT
>JAFZFU010000115.1 GCA_017555745.1 Bacteroidales bacterium | reverse complement strand
ACGTATAAAGAAATGAGAAAATTAGGACTGTTATTAGCAGTATTTCTTGGATGTATGACTAACGTATACTCGCAAGGCGATGCAGTACGTGTACTTTTTATAGGCAATAGTTATACTTCTGTCAACGATTTGCCCAGTATGCTTTGTTTGGTATCGATATCGGCCGGCAAGCCTTATTCCTATTCTACCGAGCACGCCAATACTCCCGGCGGTGCCACATTTGCACAGCACTGCACCAATCGTTCAATGCAACTTATCCAACAAGGCGGTTGGAATTATGTGGTGTTGCAAGAACAGAGTCAGTTGCCGTCGTTTCCTATCAATCAGGTAGAGCGGGAGTGCTTCCCATACGCCGAACGACTTGTGGATAGCGTGTATGCATACAATCCTTGTGCAGTTCCAATGTTCTACATGACATGGGGTCGCGAAAATGGCGACCAACAAAATGCACAGTACTTTGCGCCACTTGGCACATACGAAGGCATGGATAGCCTGCTATACGAACGCTATATGATGATGAAAGAGGCAAACGACGCTGCTGTGTCGCCCGTAGGACGTGTGTGGCGTTATATCCGCACTCATTACCCACACATCGACCTTTACGATTCTGATGGCAGCCACCCATCGTTGGCCGGCACATATGCTGCTGCGTGTACATTCTTTACGGTGATACATCAAAGCGACCCAATGGAAATTTCCCATAATCCCGGCATATCCGACGATAACAAACGCTGTATATTGGAGGCTGTAAGAACGGTGGCATACGATTCGTTGGAACGTTGGTTGCGTCCTATGCCGATGGCTCAATTTACTTCTAATGGTAGTTTGGACGCGGTAGAGTTTACCAATATTTCGCAAAACGCAACAGCATATTATTGGGATTTTGGCGATGGCAGCACTTCCGAAGAACAAAATCCTACTCACACCTATTCTGCTATAGGAGAGTATATCGTAACATTGGTGGCACAACGTCATTGCATGTACGACACTATAACAAAAACAATATTGTTAGATTCTACTGATATAGATGTCTCCATAGAAACAATGGATGATAGTGAATGGAATATATATCCCAATCCTGCAACAACGTCGCTTACAGTACAAAATCTAAATGAACGTATGCAATTGCTGACTATATACGACGTTGCTGGACGTATGCTTGTTGTAAAAGAAATAGAAGATTATATGGCACAGGTGGATGTGCAAACACTCAATAAAGGATTATATGTCATACGTATCACTACACAAACGGGTAGTCATATATATCGAAAAGTAGTTGTTGAATAATATTGTAATGTGATTAATGGCAAAGAACAAAGTATTTTATTATTGTCAAAATTGTGGCGCACAATCGTCGTCGTGGTTGGGCAAATGTCCGCATTGTGGTAGTTGGAACTCTTTTGTGGAAGAGGTGGTTAAACGCGACGATAGCAACAATAAATGGGAAAAGACATCTACAAACACCGCTACAAGTACTCCGAAACTTGTACACGAAGTGACTTACAATAAGGAAGAGCGTATAGCTACTTGCAACAACGAGTTTGACCGTGTGTTGGGAGGTGGTTTGGTAAGAGGTTCATTGTTGTTGATAGGAGGTGAGCCCGGTATTGGAAAATCTACCTTATTGCTCCAAGTGGCATTAACCATGCCCGATAAGAAAATATTATATGTAAGCGGCGAAGAAAGCGAGCAGCAGATACGTATGCGTGCCGAACGTATAACTAACAAGCCTTCGAACTGCTATGTGGTTACGGAGACATCAACCCAGCAGATATTTTCGCATATCGAGACTTTGCAACCCGATGTTGTTGTTGTGGATTCGATACAAACATTATCTACAAGTGTGATAGAGTCATCGGCCGGTAGTGTGTCGCAAATAAAGGAATGTACAGCCGAGTTTCAGCGCTTTGCCAAAGCCACAGGTACTCCCGTTATTCTTATAGGACATATTACCAAAGATGGAGCCATTGCCGGCCCCAAGGTATTGGAGCATATAGTCGATTGTGTGCTTCAGTTTGAGGGTGACCGTAATTATGGTTATCGCATACTGCGTTCCATTAAAAATCGTTTCGGTTCTACTGCCGAGTTGGGAATATTCGAGATGCATGGCAACGGCCTTCGTGAGGTGGCTAATCCTTCCGAAATACTCCTCTCGCATAGAGATGAGAACCTAAGCGGCACAGCCATATCTGCCACGTTGGAGGGAATGCGTCCCATACTTATAGAGATTCAGGCATTGGTGAGCAGTGCTGTATATGGCACTCCCCAACGATCGGCAACGGGTTTCGATCTCCGACGTATGTCTATGTTATTGGCAGTACTCGAAAAACGTTGCGGTTTTAAACTTGGTGCCAAGGACGTCTTTCTGAATATTGCGGGAGGTATACGTGTCGACGATCCGGCTTTGGACCTCGCCGTGGTGGTGGCTATACTATCTTCTAACGTGGATATACCTATCAATTCCAACGACTGCTTTGCCGCCGAAATAGGACTTTCGGGCGAGATAAGACCTATAAACAGAGTGGAACAACGAATAGCCGAAGCCGATAAACTTGGATTTGAACGTATATTTATTTCTAAATACAATGCAAAGTCTTTAGACAAAACTAAATACAATATCGAGATAGTGGAACTTGGTATTATCGAAGAGGCGTTTAGAAAATTATTCGCCTAAATGTTGTCATTGTTCAAGAAAAAGACGTAACTTTGCAACTCGATAACAGAAATATGAAAATATAGTAATAACAATAAATACAATAATATAATGATAGATACAAAAGATCTTGGATTCAACTCCAAACTTATACATGGTGGCGGACACCACGACGAATACAAGGCAGCTACAGTGCCTATTTACCAAACATCTACTTTCCGTTTCGACTGTGCCGAAGATGGCGCTGCTTGTTTTGCAGGCGAAAAAGACGGATATATCTACACTCGTATAGGCAACCCCACAGTATCGGCACTTGAACGCCAAGTGGCTGAACTTGAACACGGCTTTGGTGCAGTGGCTTTCGCTTCGGGTATGGCGGCAGTATCTACTGTGTATATGGCTTACCTTAACGCCGGCGACCACATGATCAGCTCCGATGCTGTATATGGTGCTTCTCGTACTATGATGGAAGGTCACATGTCGCGTTTTGGTGTAGAAAGTACTTACGTGAAAACCGAAGATGTAGAAAACATAAAGAAAGCTATACGTCCAAATACCAAAATGCTTTACATAGAAACACCTGCAAACCCTACAATGGGTATTACAGATATTGAAGCATGTGCCAAAATAGCAAAAGAACACGGTTTGTTACTTGTAGTAGACAATACATTCTGTAGCCCATACTTGCAAAACCCACTGGATATGGGAGCCGATGTTGTATTGCACTCTGTTACTAAGTTCATCAACGGACATGCCGACATAGTAGGCGGTATAGTTATAGCCAAAACACAAGAGCTATACAAAAAACTAAATGTGATGATGCTTAACCTTGGTGGAAATATGGATCCACACCAAGCATACATGGTTATCCGCGGACTTAAAACTCTTGCCATCCGTATAGAACGTGCTCAAGCTTCGGCTATGAAAGTGGCAGAGTTTTTGGAAAACCACCCAAAAGTAGAATCGGTTATGTATCCCGGTTTACCATCTCACCCTCAATATGAACTTGGCAAACGCCAAATGCGTGGCAACGGTACTATGATTAGTTTCGAACTTAAAGGCGGAATAGAAGCAGGTCGTAAGATGATGAACTCGGTAAAACTTGCTATCCTTGCAGTATCTCTAGGTGGTGTAGAAACTCTTATCCAACACCCTGCAAGTATGACCCACGCCAAAGTGAACGCCGAAGCTAAAAAGGCGGCAGGCATCACCGACGGTTTGGTACGATTTAGCGTAGGTATCGAAGAAGTGGAAGACATCATCGCCGATCTTTCTCAAGCTTTGGATAAAATATAAAGTATAGGCAATTTTTAAAAATTGCCTATACTTTAGACTATATCATAAACAACTATACTTTAGCCATTGGCTTTTGGTTCAGCTATTGCAACAACTATCTATTTCAAATTACTTTGTTCGTAGAAAAAATTATGTTCCATCACTCAATAGACAGAGATAACAAATAGGCAATAGTTGTTGTATGTCAAAAAGCTAAAAGCCAAATGCTAAAGTTGAGTAAATAAAAACATAGAAGTTATTGCATTCTAAATACTTTCTTCGTTGTAAAAGGTCGTAATTAACAGTTTAACTATGGATAAGGATATTGAAAATAACGGCATCCAACAAACTATTGATGCTGTCAACATACTAAAAACTGCAATCTTACAAAGCCAAGCACGTGCAGTAAAGGCTGTTAATCAAGAACAATTGGCATTGTATTTTGGTGTAGGTCGCTATATCTCTGTCAATACCCGAAATAAACATTGGGGAAGTGGAATGATAAAATCTATCAGCCAAAGATTGCGAAATGAATTACCCGGACTTCGTGGTTTTGGTGAAAGTCAGTTAAAGAATATGCGACTTTTTTACGAAGCATGGAGTATGCTTGAATCCAATTCGCCAATTGCGATTGGCGAAACTGAAAAAGATACGCAAAATCTTGATGATAAATATTCTACAATTCGCCAGTTGCAATTGGCGAATTTGCCGGATTTCCCAATAATAGAATTTTTAAGCATTAGTTTTACCCATCATATACGGATAATTGAGACTGCTAAGGATATGGATGAACGCTTATTTTATATTCGTTATTGTCATAATTACAAACCAACAACGGAATCTCTTCCATCCATTATAAAGAAGCAAGACTTATATCACCATCAAGGAGCAATGCCTAATAACTTCCTTGCCACTATTCCTGATTATAAACAGGCATATAGGGCAATCAAGATGTTCAAGGATGAATACTTGCTCGATTTTGTCAATGTAGAAGAACTGGGTATGCACGAGGAAGATGTAGACGAACGTGTGATTGAACAAAGCATAGTGCATAACATCAAGAACTTCATTATGACTTTTGGCAAGGGATTCACATTCAATGGTAGTCAGGTTCATTATGACAAGCTCGGTCACGACCATTGGATAGACCTCCTATTCTACAATCGTGATTTGCGTCGTCTTGTTGTGTTTGAGTTGAAGAAAGGCCGATTCAAAACAGCTTACCTTGCTCAGCTTAGTAGTTATCTCCGCATTCTTAACGATGACGACCGAAGAGAAGGTGAAGAACCACCTATCGGAATTATTCTATGTAAGGATGCTGACAAAGCATACGTGGAATACATTATGCAAGATTTCCGTCAGCCAATGGGTGTAGCAACCTACAAAACCGCAGACGAAATGGATAAGGAACTGATGAAAGTACTTCCATCGAAAGAACAACTTGAGAAATTGTTGGAGGATTGAATCCATACTATTTAAATAACTCGTTGGTTGAATTAATTATAGGAAACTTCTAAAAATTGTATTTGCTAGAGAATGTATAGATGGTATAGAAAGTAGTGGCAAATGGCTTTGAGCTATGAGCCGGCTTCCGCCCCTCTGTTGTCTGTTGTCCTCAAGTATAGAAAGTATGGAAGGTAGTTCCTTTCTATTCAAGTAATGTGGAATTTTTATAAGTTGTCACAATATATTAGTGGTGTAGTTCGTTAATAAGTTGCTCGAAATGGTGGTAAGCTACCACCAAAAATGGTGGTATTTAATAAATAGTTTTATGAAAGATATTGAAGTAGTATATAATGAATGGTTGTCGCTTCATCCTCTCAATGACCGAAAACGTGCTCAACTTGCCGGAAAGTTCACGATAGAATATAATTACAACTCCAATCATATAGAGGGAAACACGCTTACATATGGACAAACAGAACTTTTGCTACTCTTTGGTAAGGTAAGTGGCGAAGCTGATATGAAGGATTTTGAAGAGATGAAAGCTAGTAATGTAGGGTTAAAGATGATGACAGAAGAGGCAAAAGAAAATCATCCTCTTACCGAGACATTTATACGACAATTACATAAAACCCTTTTGCGTGAAGATTATACTGTATATACCACTTGGCCGGGTGGTGTTCAATCTTCATACATAGTTCATGCCGGCAGATATAAAACACGTCCGAATAGTGTTATTACTCGTTACGGCAATCGTTTTGAATATGCCTCGCCGGAAGAAACACCGGCATTGATGCACGATTTGGTTAAGTGGTACAATGATGCTGAAAGAAGTGGCAACTACACTGTTGTAGAATTGGTTTCTTTGTTTCATTATAGATATATACGTATTCATCCGTTTGAAGATGGTAACGGACGTATAGCCCGACTGATGGTAAACTATATACTTTCGCGCCATGGTTGGCCGATGATAGCGGTGCGTAGTCGTAACAAGCAATCTTATTTAGAAGCATTGCATCAATCTGATTTGGTGGTAGGACCGATTCCTTCCGATGGAGCAAAAGCCTCGTTGAGAGAAATACGTCATTTTCATACATATTTTACCAATCTCATAAAGACAGAAATACAGGCTGATATTGATTTTGTAACAAAAGCAGACGAAAATATTTGGTGGTACGACGGGCAGATCGTTACTTTCAGAAGTCCCAATACCTCGAAAATTTTATTCACCTTGCAAGAAAATCCTACCATTACATACGATGAGCTGACAAAGACTATAGGTGTCAATACTTCGGCTATACAAAAACAAATCAATAATTTACTTAAAAAAGGATATGTCCAACGGAGAGATTCGGATAGGCAATGGTATGTATTAATAACATCGACAATTTAGGTGATTTCTAAAGGGAATAGATATTGTCTTGTTTTGAAATAGATTTTCACGTAAGGTAATTTCTAAAAATTGCTTTGCAAGTGATTTACGGAATTTTACTAGTAGAGATGTGCCACGGCACGTCTTTACAATATATTTGATTGAGCATAGCGGGCTATGCGATTGAAAAAGAAAAAGAAAGATTTCGGTAAAAAAACACAACGTTGCGATTAAGCGAGTAAAGAGCAATGCCCAAGCATTAGCTCTTTCGAGCGATAGCAACATCGACGAAGTCAACCAAGCAAAAGTTTAAAGAAGGTTTCTTATAAGTTAGTGAAATATGGATTTTTTAGAAGTTGCCTTAATGCTGTCTTGCACTGAAAAAAAACTATAAAAATGAATATCCTAACTATGCGGTTTATAGGTCAAAACTGCCATAGTTACGACCTCTAAGTATGGCAGTTTGGGGTCGTAAACCGCATGGTTACGAGTGCTAACTTACGGGTCGGGATTTTAGATTCTTTGTAGTTTTGTAATACACTAAAAACTGATTGCGACAAACAACAACAGCCAACAATTGAAAAACATCCGTTGTTTGAGAAACTCAAACTCACGACTCTTTGCCCGTAGCTCAAATAAAACGCCCTCTCTTATTCCTCGAATGGTTTCTTACCGTGCAGAACATCAACCTCTAAATCATCCTGCAACACCATTTTCTACCCCTTGGAAAGTTTTGCAAAGATACGACTTTTTTCGGAATTGTGCAAGAAAAATCGTAGAATTCCGATCTCCTTATCTGTTAGGTCTTAAGGTGGCGGCTGTGCCGGAATCATGGAATTACGGATGCTTTTGCGGATTTATGGAACTACGGAAACATGGAATTACAGAGGTGGTGCCAAGACGACTAGTCATGCATCATCCACTCGTAGTCTTGTAGTCTTGTGGACTTGTAGTCTGCGAAGCTTCAAGCTGAGCATAAGGCATCATCCACTCGTAGTCTAGTGGTCTTGTAGACTTGTTGTCTGCGAAGCGGTAGCTGAGCATAAACCAAACTTCGACGTTGTTAGCCGAGCCTCACCCCTGTATATCACGTATCCCCCTTATAGGGGATACTGATGTGATATACTTAGGGGTGGTTAGGCTCTAGGGCTTACAACGTCGCCGACTTGGCTACGCCGGAAATATGGAATCACGGAGTTACGGATTTATGGAGCTGCGGAATTATGGAATTACAGAGGCTTTTGCGGATTAACGGAATTATGGAATTACAGAGGCTGTGCCAAGACGACTAGTCGTGCATCATCCACTTGTAGTCTGCGAAGTTTCAGACGAGGCATAAAGCGTCATCCACTCGTTGTCTTGTAGTCTGCAAAGCTTCAAGCTGAGCATAAGGCATCATCCACTCGTAGTCTAGTGGTCTTGTAGTCTTGTAGTCTGCGAAGCGGTAGCGAAGCCATAGCTGAGCCTAAGTCAATTACAAACAAAAAGTGGACATAAGTGGACATAAGTAGACATAAGTGGACAGTGATATTTGGAATGTTCGTATCTTTGCAAAACCAGACCGAAAAGTGTGGATGCGCTTAATGTGTTGAACGAAAATATTTTTGCTTCTACCTCACCTCTCTTACAACCTCGCAAAACGTTTTCCACAACATAGTTGCCAATCGACTATCGGCAAATGGAAGAGTTCTTTGACATGGTTTTGGCTTCGCCGGAAATACGGAATCACGGATTTACGGAGGCTACGTCAAGACTAGAAGACAACGATTCAACGAGGCAATTAGTCGGGTGGTAGCCGGCTCATAATTTTATTGCGAAAATGGGGTGTAATCCACTCATAATCTCGTTGACTTGTAGTCTGCGAAGCCATCTTTCGTTTTTGCCTTTAGACTTTCGTCATTAAAGTCTGCGAAGCGGTAGTTGAGCATCGGCGAAACTCAAAAATGGTTGTCCATTGTCTATAGACAGAGAGAATTTTTGCGTTTTTCGCACATTATGAATCATTTTCGCGATACAAAAATACTTGTCTGTTTGGCTTTGCATGGGCTATGAGCAGTTGCCTTTGCTTGATGTTTTGCAAACTATGCTTACGAAAGTCAAACTGCAAACGTTAGTGTTTGTAGAAAGTCTGGAGTGTCTTTTTTTGACTATTTTTACTTTCGACTCTGTGGAATTTTTAGAAGTTGCCTTATTCTTGTTTCACTGTTTCTGATTAGTTTTTGCAAATTTTGAGTTCTGATTGATTGATGACAAGGTTTCTGTCGAGCAATATTCGTTTGGGTTTGCCACAGTTTCCTGATATGTAGTAATGTTGAGCAAAATCCATACTAAATTGTTTGAGAAATGCCGACTTTATTCTGCTACATTTTTCGTTTATAGAATTTTTGCTACAGTCAGTTATATCAATTATACTCTGTTCCATTTTTGCTAAGTCTTCGCGGCGTGATATAATCATATATATGTTCAAAAGTTCTTTATGGTAATCTTTTATTTCTTTGAATAATATTCCTTCCGGATGGTTTAAGAAAAAGAAATAAAGAACTTTTGGAAGAACGTTAATTTTGATTTCCATATTATTATAATCAGCCAAAAATATGCGAAAGTCTTCTGTTATCACTAGTTTACTTAGTTTTGGAATTTCTAAGTTTTTGCTGACTACTTGTTTAATTATGCAATCTGTTACACCCATTATTCGCAAGATATTTATGCGTTCTATGATTTCTTTAATGATTTTTTCTTGAGAGAAGTTATCTTTAGAAAAATATTTTTTTGAATTGTTCATCATCTGATATATTAAAAATAGTTTGATAACTAAAACTTATATAGAAATTTACGTAAGCTAAAAAAGAAAAGAAAAATTTTTGTGTTTTTAATGTAGAATACTGCAAGCCTTGTAAAAGTTTTTCAGATTTATAAAAATATCTTATCTTTGCACTATAAAACGCAATAGAAGTAAAATTTGTAGTCTACATATTTACAATAACATAAATAAAAAATAAAAATAAAATATTAAAAAGAGCATTCTGTATTGAAAAATTTTCGTACCTTTGCAATTGCTTACGAGAGTGAAGTAGGCATTGTTTAGAGAAAAGCATTACGAAAATGTCCGTTCATCGAAAAATGCACCACATTTTATACAGGAGGACAGAAGTACAGATGCTCTTTCGCTTGTTGTTGCATACAATAAACTATTGTATAACGACTGGCGTGAGATGTTGTATTTGTATATATCATGTTCCTGTAAGGTGTGTGGTGATACCTCGATGAAGACATGGATATTATAGTACGTAAGTCTCATGCCTTTTTTTATTTATAAAGGTTGCTCCGTTGGGGACTTGGGAGTGGATATTGATGAAATTGATATGATTAATTTACAAAAGGGACAGCGAATAGAGCTAGGATTATCCAAAGTTAGTGTCGGCCTTGGATGGGATCCAAATGATGGATCAGGTCATGCTTTTGATTTAGATGCTTCCGCATTTATGTTAGGTATTAATAAGAAACTTCCCCAAGATGAATTCTTGGTGTTTTATAATAATCAAATTTCTATAGATGGAGCTATTGTATCTTCAGGAGATGATATAGATGGAACAAATAGTGATGGAGATGATGAAACTCTAACAGTAGATCTTTCAAAGGTTGATAATCGTATTCAAGAAATAATTTTTACAGCAACTATTTATGAATCTGAAAGACGAAAGCAAAATTTTGGGCAGGTGCATAATTCTTATATTAGAATTTACAATACAGATACCAACGAAGAAATAGCTCGGTATGATTTAGACGAAGATTTCTCTATCGAAACAGCTGTCGAGTTTGGGAGATTGTACAGACGTAATGGTGAATGGAAATTTGAGGCTATTGGAATTGGCTATAAAGGAGGATTACAATTTTTTGTAGATAAATATGTCTAATTAAAATATAATACCATGATTAATTTAGAAAAAGGTCAACGTGTAAATGTTGAATTACAAAAGTTTACAATAGGATTAGGCTGGGATACTAATTCTTCAAGTACCGGAGATGATTTTGATCTTGATGCTTCGGCTTTTATTTTGGGTGAAAATAAAAAATTACTTTCGGATGATTATTTCGTATTTTATAATAATTTGAAATCACCGGACGAAGCCGTGGAACATACCGGAGATAATCTTACCGGTGAAGGCGAAGGCGATGATGAAAGTATTCGTGTAGATTTATCCAAGATACCCCCTGCTGCATATGAAATATGTTTTGTCGTAACAATTCACAAGGCTGAAGAACGAAAGCAAAATTTTGGACAAGTACATAATTCATTTATTAGAATTTATAATACGGATACTAATGAAGAAATTATGAAATATGAACTTGAAGAAGATTTTAGTATAGAAACAGCAGTTGAATTTGGAAGACTATATAAAAAAAATGGACAGTGGAAATTTGAAGCAATTGGAGTTGGTCAAAAACAAGGGTTGCAAGAATTTTTAAATAAGTACAATTAAAAAATAATAATTATGGCTATTAGATTAGAAAAAGGACAACGAATCAATTTAGAAAAAGATAATGGTTCTAAACTGACCAAATTTATGGTCGGTTGTAATTGGGGTGCACTTACCACAGGAAGAAAAAAAGAGATTGTCATCAAGGAGGGTTTTTTAGGTTTTGGTAGAGAAACCAAATGGGTTGACGAAGAAGTTGACCTTGACCTCGATTTGAGTTGTCTGATGGTTGATGCTAACGGAATGTTGGTTGATACTCTTTATTCTCCACTTTACAATGGTAGAATATACCTTGCAGCCTTTTCTAAAATTATTAGAGGTTTGCCGCAAGGTAGTGATTGGTCAAAAGACCGTTCAATGTACCATACTCCAGACGATACAGAAGGTGACAAGGGTGGCGATGATGGATTGGACAACGAGATAGTCACAGTGGATCTTGAAAAGGTAAATCCAAATATTCACCAGATTTTCTTCTTCCTTGATATTTTTAGTCCAAAGGGTATTGACTTTTTGAAAATACCATATGCAACCATTCGTATGTGTGAATATGATGGAACCCAGATAGATGTTCGCAGAGTGACAAATGAATTCGCTAAATACGATGTGGCAAAAGAACAAAATTTTTCAGGAAAGAACGCTCTTATTCTTGGTAAATTATATCGCCATAATGGTGAATGGAAGTTCGCTGCGATTGGAGATGCATTTGATCATTCAGATGGCATATTGCCAAATTCAAACTTAGCATTAACAATTCAAAAAATATTAAATCAATATATTAAGTAATATGAGAAGATTGCCAGTATATTTGTTATTAGATACTTCTGGTTCTATGTACGGAGAACCTATAGAAGCCGTAAAGAATGGTGTTCAAGTTTTAGTATCTACTCTTAGACAAGACCCATACGCTTTGGAAACTGCATATTTGAGTATTATAACATTTGATAGTAGTGCTCAACAAATAGTCCCTTTAACCGAATTGTCTACATTTCAACAACCAAATATTGAGGCTAATGGATGTACTGCATTAGGTGAAGCTCTTGCATTATTAGCTGCAAAAGTAGATATGGAAGTAACTAAAACAACAGCAGAAGTTAAGGGCGATTGGAAACCTTTAGTTTTCATAATGACAGATGGAGAGCCTACTGATGATTTAAACAAAGGGTTAGCTGAATTTAAAAAACGCAAGTTCGGTATGGTAGTTGCGTGTGCAGCCGGACAAGGGGCAAATACTGATACATTGAAGAAGATTACAGAATGTGTTGTACAATTAGATACAGCAGATAGTGCTACTATAAAATCTTTCTTTAAATGGGTGTCTGCTTCTGTTAGTGCAGGAAGTATGAAAGTTGAAGAAACATGTAAAGATGTTGGTGGATTGAGTGAACTTCCTCCTCCTCCTCCTGAAGTAAATATTGTTGTTTAATTTAATTGATGATTCAATGAAAACATTACAAGAATTAAAAGATGAATTTTTAGCAGATGGTATTATTGATGCTAATGAAGTTGAAGAACTAGAAAAAGTATTGTTTGCTGACGGTAAAATAGATTTGGAAGAAGCTAATATGTTATTTGATATCAATAATGTGGTGTCAGGTAAAAATAATGCTGTAGCTTGGAATAAATTATTTATTAGAGCAATATCTTCATACCTTTTAGATGATGAAAATACTCCGGGTTTAATCGATGAAGATGAAGCAGAATGGTTATATAGTAAGATTAAAGGTGATGGGCAAATTGATGCTTTGGAAAGAGAATTGCTCATAAATTTAAAATCTAATGCTAAAAATTTTCCGCCAAAATTAGAAGAACTTTTATAGAATTTAATTAACTATTTCGATTGTAATTATTTTGTTGCAATCGAAATAGTTATATTGTAATAAAAATATGAGACGATTACCTGTATATCTGCTTATTGATACTTCTGGGTCTATGAGAGGAGAACCAATAGAGTCTGTAAAAGTAGGAATAGAATCTATGATTTCTACTTTGCGACAAGATCCGTACGCTCTAGAAACAGTAAATATTAGTATTATAACATACGATAGGGATGTGAAAATCATTTTTCCTCTAACTCCATTAGATGAACTGCAGTTACCGGATATAGTAACCCCAGATTCTGGTCCAACTCATACTGGTGCAGCTTTAGAAAAGCTATGTTCTCAGGTTGAAAAGGAAGTAAAATTGAGTACACCTGAACAAAAAGGTGATTGGATGCCATTGTTATTTATTATGACAGATGGACATCCTTCTGATATAATGATTTACAATCAGGTTATAAAAAAAGTAAAGCAACATAATTTTGCAAGTATCATAGCTTGTGCAGCTGGAATGAAAGCTAAAGTAGAACCTCTGAAACAATTGACTAATGAAGTGTATTCATTAGATACTATGGATAGTAGTAGTTTCAAAAAGTTCTTCAAATGGGTTTCAGACTTGATTGAAGTTGGAAATAAAAGTATTGGTGCTACAGATGAATTGTTGTTACCTACTCCCCCAGAAGAAATGAATAGAATTATTTGATATATTTAAACATATATAATAATGAGACGATTACCAATATATTTTCTGATAGATGTGTCTGAATCTATGGTTGGAGACCCAATAGAACAAGTGCAAAATGGTATAAAAACAATAATACAAGAACTAAGAACTGATCCATATGCATTGGAAACAGTTTTTGTGTCCGTAATTGCTTTTGCAGGAAAAGCAAAAACTTTGGTTCCATTAACAGAGTTGTTTAAGTTTTATCCACCAATATTTCCTATTGGAGGAGGAACGTCTTTAGGATGTGTAATGGAATTTCTTATGGATGATATAGATATATCAATACAAAAAAACACATTAGAAACTAAAGGAGATTGGAAACCTATAATATTTTTGTTTACAGATGGAAATCCAACAGATAATCCTACCAAAGCATTTAAAAGATGGAATGAAAAATATAGAAAACATTGTAATCTTATTGCAATATCAATAGGAAATAATGTTGATACACAAATGTTAGGTAATATAACAAATGATGTGCTGAAATTGAAAGAGACAGATGAAAGCTCATACAAGTCATTCTTTAAATGGGTAACAGATTCAATAAAAACATCTAGTTTGTCTGTTTCGGAAAACTTTTCGGATGATCTAAATTTACCCTCTGTTAATGGAATTAATTTGGAAAAAGTAGATACAAATCAAATCTGTAGAATTGATGAGAATTTTGCTGTTGTAATGGGAAAATGTCAAACAACCAAACGTCCCTATTTAATTAAGTATGCAAAAAGGTTAAAACCATTAGAATTTGGTGGGATTGAAGGGTTTAATATTACAGATTTTAAATTGGTTGGAGCATATTCTATTGATGGAGATGTCTACAATGAATTATCAGATGATTCTCATACTAATAGAAATATAAATACTATGGAACTTCGAGGTGTTCCAACTTGTCCTTGCTGTGGTAATCAGTTAGGATTTGTAGTATGTGAATGTGGTAACATTTTTTGTGTTGGAGAAGAATTGCATAATAAATGTCCATGGTGTGGAATGGAAGGAACAATCGAAGCAGGAGATAGTAATGGTATGAACGTAAATAGAACAATCGGATAATATGAAAGAATTGCTAGAAAAAATATTTGAAAATATATATTCTAATGGATTATCGGAAGAAAGATATTGTGATATTAAAGAATTTATTTCAGAGAAACTTATTTCCGAATATAATGATTATGTTATGAATAGAGAAATTGTTGCAAAAAACAAAGTGAATACTTTGGATATTGTTTTGCCAAATGCAAAAGTTGGAGATTATTATTCTCAACTTCTTAAAATTGAAGATGAAGAGATTATAGAATACTGGATAGAAGGGTTGAAAAAAACAGGCTTAGAAGTAGTGTCAGAAATTGTTCTAGATTTCCAAAAAGAGGATAACACAATGGTGCAAGGTAGTGCAAATTTAGAGGTTTTTGATAATGACAATATAGAATGTCAAAAACAAGTAATTGGTACAAAAAATAAAGGATTAGTAATAAAGGGAAATCCTATAATGTCTGGCGATTTTGATCTAACTTTAAAATATAAATATAAAGGTTGGTTTGATGGATGTAATATATTGGAACGTAAACTTAGATTTGCAATAAATCCTGACCCTCGCTCTTTGTGGAAAGATATACCAACTGATAAAAATATTAAATTCTATAAAGATGATTTTGTTTCAGAATATGTAACAGTTTTAGCTAATGATAAAGGTCTTCAAAAAGATATTGTAGCGGCAAGCAAAAGAGGTCGTTCTCATGCTCATGAAGGTAAAGCTAGGGATGATGATTTTAAATTATATCACAATGATGAAAATGGTTGGTATATAATAGCTGTCGCAGATGGAGCTGGTTCTGCTAAATATTCAAGAAAAGGATCAGAAATAGCATGTGAAACAAGTGTTGAATATTGTAAACAAGCATTACAAATGCCAACTGAACTAGAAGAGACTATATTAGAATTGAGTAAAGCTGAAGAAGGTTATTCTAACAGATCTATTAGTACTTTGATTTATAATATAATTGGAGGAGCTGCACATAAAGCACACCGTGCAATATTGGATGTTGTTAAAGCAAATGAAGACCAAGTAAGAGATTATGCAACAACATTGTTATTAGCAATATGTAAAAAATTTGATTTTGGTTGGTTTGTAGCTTCTTTTTGGGTTGGAGATGGTGCAATGTGTATATATGACAAAGAACGTCAATATATAAAATTGTTAGGAACTCCTGATGGTGGTGAGTATGCTGGGCAAACTAGATTTCTGACAATGCCAGAAATATTTACTCCAGAATCTATAATGTCAAGGTTAAAATATTCTATAGAAGAAGATTTTTCTGCATTAATTTTAATGACTGATGGAGTATCTGATCCATTCTTTGAAACAGATGCGAATCTTAACAAAGTTGAGAAATGGAACGAATTGTGGGAAAATATAAATAAAGAAGTAGATTTAACTGACGATAATTCAGAATCTAAAAATCAATTATTAAATTGGTTGGATTTTTGGTCGGCAGGAAATCATGATGACAGAACTATAGCAATTCTTTACTAATATGGCAAATATAATTAAAGTAACAGCAACAGATGGCACTCCTCTTGAATTCTATGACGAGATAAAATCGTCTGGAGGAATGAAGGATTGCTATTTTAGTACAGATAGGAAATACGTTTGTTTGGTATTTCGTGAAGCAAAACATAATAATCCAGCAAATAAAGAACGGCTTGAAATAATATGTGGTATTTATAAACAAAAAATATTTCAAGAAGTTGGAGGTGAATATTGGAAAGGATTATTTGTTTGGCCTGAACATGTGTTTGTGTGGAATGGTAAATTAGGCATAACTTCATCATTTTATGATAGTAAGTTTTTCTTTTCTTCTGGGAAATTTAAAGGCAAAGAAAAAGAGGGGAAATGGTTCGCCTCAGCGAAACTAAGAAATAAATTTGTTGAGTCAGAACATAAAGGTACTTTTTTGACAAATCTGCATATGTGCTTAAAAATAGCTCGTGCTGTTAGGCGTATGCATGCTGCAGGATTAGCACATTCTGATTTGTCTTATAAAAATATATTAGTAGATCCAAGTTCCGGATCTGCCTGTGTTATAGATTGTGATGGTTTGGTAGTTCCTGGTAAATTTCCACCTGATGTAGTTGGAACTCCAGATTTTATCGCACCTGAAGTGCTGGAAACAAAGCTACTGAAACTTGATGATAAAAATAAAAAATTACCATGTATTCAGACAGATAGACATGCATTGGCAGTTCTTATATATATGTATTTGCTAAATCGTCATCCTTTACGAGGTGGGAAAGTACATGATTTGGATGCTGCCAAAGATGAGGAATTATCAATGGGGAAAATGGCATTATTTGTTGAACATCCTACAGATAAAAGTAATCGTCCAAAGCCTCAAAATTTAGCACCAAGTGAATTGCCACAAGGGGATGTAAATAAAATGCCATATACAATATGTGGTCCATATTTAAAAGCATTGTTTGATAGAGCATTTATAGATGGATTACATAATCCAGCTATGAGACCATCAGCTGCAGAATGGGAGCAGGCATTAGTTCGTACAACAGACTTGATACAGCCTTGTCAAAATCCACAATGTGAACATAAATGGTTTGTTTTTGACAATTCAACAAAACCTAAATGCCCATTTTGTGGCAATGAATATAGTGGGCAATTGCCTGTTCTAAATCTTTATTATTCGCCAAAACCTGGCACATTTAGACCTGAAAATTATCGCTTGATGGTTTATAATAAACAAACATTATATATGTGGCATGTAAATCGCTTTATTGAGCCTAACGAAAAATTAGGTATAGAAGATAAAAAGCCGGTTGGAGATTTCCATTTTCATAATGGTAAATGGATATTAATAAACCGTCGTCTTAATAGTCTTTATGACAAAGATGAGAATAGAAAAATAGAAGTTGGTCAATATGTAGAATTGACAGAAGGGAAAAAAATACTTCTTTCTACAGAAGAGGGTGGAAGATTGATAATAGTACAACTTGTAAATAATTAGTGTCAGTAAGATAAAAGAAATGCTGAAATGGGGGTTTATATAATACGAAACAATCAACAATTTGGACCATATGATGATAGTTCATTAGTTACTTACGTAAGTAGTGGACACTTGTTGTTATGTGATTCTTTGTATGATGATAATTCTGGTAAAACGATCACAGTAAGACAATACCTAAAATCAAGAAATTTAAAGGTAAAAGTCCAAAATGGAGGTTCAATTTTTAGTCAATTGAAAAATATTGGAACAGAGTTATTAATTCCTAAGAATGCATTTAAAAGCTCAAATATAATTTCAGATAAGAGATTGCTTATTTTGTCTTTGGTAGGATTGATTCCATCTATATTGATGTTTTTACCAATAAATGGTTTTTTAGTTTTTTATTTAGTATCATTGTATTTTGCAATAATATGGGGCTTGTTCTTTTATTATTTCTTTAAAACTTCACAAGTAGATATAGAAACGACTATTATAACTTTTTTTGCTACTCAAATTTGTGTGTTTCTTTTTTGGGATGTACTTGGATTACCAAATCTTAATCCATTCTATTTATTTACAGATATGGCATTTCCTTTTTCTGCAATAGGTTATATTTTAGGAGTTGGATTGACGGAAGAATTTGTAAAATTGATACCATTGCTTATAATATGTTTTAGAGCAAAAAGTCCGCAAATACCTCAAACTATTGTTTATTATGGTTTTATATCGGGAATTGCATTTGGTGTTTTTGAAGGTGTTCAATATCAGATGACTATTAATGCGGAACAAGAATATGATGTTGCTTATTTTTTAAACATATTGCGATTAACAAGTTTACCATTTATTCATGCAGTTTGGTGTAGTATTGCTGGATATTTTATTTCATTTGCATTTTTATATCCAAAATATCGTATAGCGTTATATTTTTTAGCTTTGGTAATTCCTACATTATTACATGGGTTATATGATACCTTTTGTGGAACATTATTAGGATCTGTAATAGCTTTACCTATAATGTTTGTGACGGTAATTCTTTTAAATGCATATCTAAAGCAAGGTGTAAATTATCAATCAAAACTTTGTAATTAGTATGTATTTATAATTGGTATTTCTAAGTGAAAAATAATTGATAAACAATAAATAATTATTATGAAAACAGATAAATATTATCAGGGCTTAACTGAAGCCGAAGTCGTAAAAAGTAGAGAAAAGCATGGCGTTAATATTTTAACACCACCGGAAAAAGAATCTTTATTTTCTAAGTTTTTAGAGAAGTTTGAAGATCCTCTTATTAGAATTCTATTGGTAGCCGGAGTTCTCTCTATAGGCATTTCGTGCTATGAGTATTGGGGACTTGGAGAAGGATGGGCCGTATTCTTTGAACCAATAGGAATATTTGTAGCTATTCTTTTGGCTACGGGGTTGTCGTTTTATTTTGAATTGGTAGCTGATAAAGAATTCTCGATTCTTAATCAAGTAAATGACGATGAACCTGTAAAAGTTATTAGAAATGGTAATACTATTGAAGTCCCCAAAAAAGATATAGTAGTGGGAGATATAGTTATACTTTCTACAGGAGATGAGATACCGGCAGATGGAGAACTATTAGAAGCAATATCGTTAAGTGTAGATGAATCGACTTTGACTGGTGAGCCAATATGTAGAAAAACTATTGAAGAAAGTGAATTTGATAAAGAAGCTACATTTCCATCAAACCATGTAATGCGTGGTACAAAAGTGATGGAAGGTCATGGAATTTGTCGAGTTTTTGCAGTAGGAGATAAAACAGAAAATGGTAAAGTATTTGAAGCTGCACAAATAGATGATAGTGTAAAAACTCCACTTAATGAGCAATTAGATGGATTGAGCGATATGATTACAAAGTTGAGTTATCTCTTTGCCGGTCTAGTTATTATAGGAAGATTACTAGTATATTTTAATTGGAATCTATTAGGTTTTACACTACTTATACCTACTGCAGGATTTTTCTATTTGGTTGTAAAGAAATTTGAAGATTTTAATAAGACTAAATGTATAATTAGTATAATAACATTTTTTGTTGTTTTTATGGCAATGGTATTGGGTTTATTCCAGTACTTGAATCCCGGAGTTGAAGTTGCTGCATTGCTTACCTATACAATGCAAACTTTAATGATAGCTGTAACATTGATAGTGGTGGCTGTTCCGGAAGGATTGCCAATGGCCGTAACACTAAGTTTGGCCTATAGTATGCGTAGAATGCTTAAGACAAATAACCTTGTACGTAAAATGCACGCATGTGAAACCATGGGGGCAACAACAGTTATTTGTACAGACAAAACTGGCACTTTGACTCAAAATCAAATGAAAATTTATCAAACAAATTTCTACTCGTTAGCTGAACAAAAATTAGGAGATGATGAAATTAGTGTATTGGTAAAAGAAGGTATTGCAGTAAACTCTACAGCCACATTGGATTTATCAAATATAGAAAAGACCAAAGTACTGGGAAATCCAACTGAAGGAGCTCTGTTGTTATGGTTAAAAGAACATGATTTAGATTACCAAGTATTGAAAGACAACACTTCATTGATAGAAGAATTGCCATTTTCTACAGAAAGAAAATATATGGCAACGGTAGTGAAATCTTCGCTAGGTAAAAAGGTGTTATATGTGAAGGGAGCACCGGAAATAATACATTCGTTATGTAAACAAACTTGTGAAAATGTGAGTAAATCAGTTATTGATGAACAATTACTTAAATATCAAGAACAAGCAATGCGTACATTAGGCTTCGCATACCAATATTTGAATGATGAAGAGGTTGCAATAAAAGATAATAAAGTAGTAGCTGATAATCTTACATTCTTAGGAATAGTAGCTATTTCTGATCCGGTTCGAGAAGATGTGCCTAGTGCAGTGGCTGAATGTATAAAAGCAGGTATTGCAGTTAAAATTGTAACAGGCGATACACCCGGAACTGCAAAAGAAATAGGAAGACAAATAGGCCTATGGAGTGATACTGATACTGAAAAAAATATTATTACAGGTCCGGAATTCGCGCTATTAAGTGATAAAGAATTAGATGAACGCGTTTTGGATTTGAAAATTATAGCAAGAGCACGCCCAATGGATAAAAAACGCTTGGTAGAATCTTTACAAAGAAATAATCAGGTGGTATCTGTTACAGGAGATGGAACAAATGATGCTCCGGCATTGAATGCTGCACACGTAGGATTATCAATGGGTGATGGTACATCTGTTGCTAAAGAAGCGAGTGATATTACTATAATAGACAACTCGTTTAGCAGTATTGGTAGAGCTGTAATGTGGGGACGTTCGTTGTATCAAAATATTCAACGTTTCTTGCTGTTCCAATTGACTGTAAATGTGGCTGCATGTTTCATAGTGTTATTTGGAGCATTTATGGGAACAGAATCGCCATTAACAGTTACGCAAATGTTGTGGGTAAATCTTATAATGGATACGTTTGGAGCAATGGCATTGGCTTCATTACCTCCATCGACAGAAGTTATGAAAGATAAACCACGTAATAGAAATTCCTTTATTATTAATAAATCAATGGGAATTAATATATGGGGAGTTGGTTTATTCTTCTTTGCTCTTACATTAGGTTTCCTATATATATTCCAACATGCCAATATAACAAGTATGTTAGATTTATTAAACCTTCGATTGGGTGAAATAAATGAGGTAACACCATACGAACAAACTCTATTATTTTCAATTTTTGTGTGGACACACTTTTGGTATATGTTTAATGCTCGTTCTTTCTCAACCAATAATAGCTATTTTAAACTTCAACAAAGTTCAGGATTTAAGACCATTGTTGGTGTAATAGTGTTAGGACAGATAATAATAGTAGAGTTGTTGTACAACTTCTTTAATGTAGAACCAATGTTCCATACAACAGATTGGAACTTTAATTTAAGTGGAACTATAGACTGGTTGATTATTGTAGGAGTATCTTCATTTGTTTTATGGATTCGTGAAGGTTGGAATTTGATAACTAGAAAATAAGAATTTGTGTAAACGTTTGGTGTAAATATTTATTATTTGCATCAAACGTTTTATTTATAAATGAGAAGATGCATCAAATAGAATTTGTTGATTTAGGACTTAGTGTTAAATGGGCGACATGTAATTTGGGAGCAAATTTACCTTCGGAATATGGTGACTATTATTCGTGGAATGATATTGCCTATGAAAATAAAAAATCGAAAGATATTCGGACAATATTTAGAAGATATATTGCGAAGTATCGAAATAGGGTAAAATATTTTATAGAAGATTCTAGTTTGTACAGATTACCAACATTTTCGGAATTCGAAGAACTATTAAATAAATGTTCATGGGTTTGGACAGAATATAATGGAATTAATGGATATAAAGTGATTGGTTGTAATGAAAATTCTATTTTCATCCCTATAGGCGGAAGTAAAGATAAATTTTTTTTCCATTTTAAGGAGTGTGGTTATTATTGGTCTTCGTCTTTAGTTGATTGTAGAAATAGATTCGCTTATGCTCTGTTTTTTGATTGCAACGTGAATCTTATGGCAAGTAACAGATGTGACTTGGGACATGCCATAAGGCTGGTAAAAAAATAGTTTTGCTTTTTTAGAAATACTATTTGGTTTTTGGTGTTTTTATTTATTGGATGAGTTTTAACTAGGGTATTAGAAGTTCGTTTTGTTTGGTTATTATTAATATATTTTCTAATACGATCATTCGAAAAATATTTAGTTTTATTCACAATAACGATTTGTTTTTGATGTTTTTTCAAAACTTACTTTTTGTCATAATTTATAGTTTTTGATTATCTCAAAGCTTTGTTCTTTAGAGCTAGGATTATCCTTCCTCTAAAAAGTTCCTACATCTTTCGTTGAACGACAATGAATTACTTCAACTGCGTGATTTTTTTGCGAAAGCATTTGCATATATCAATTTTTTTTCCGTACTTTGCAACAAAGTTGTATATAGTATCAATATTGCTATTTGGTTGATTTTTACTGCAAATAATGCAAAGGTTGTTTGTATACGAAACTTTTGATTTGAGAAAATTAATTAGGGTATAAACATTAAAAACATAAAAAAACATGAACAGAATAGAAGAATACATTAAAGATGTAACATCGGAAGGAAATTCGGCTCTCGTAAGTATCGATAAGAAAGATATGGATCCCTTTGTAAAGGGAAATGATATCGTAGATGCTGAGAAAATAGTGGGTACGATAGAAACAATTTTTTCCTCGCTTGCAGAAACTTTGAATAGGATTATTGAAAGAAACAAGTCCGGTAAATGTAATGCCATAATATTAGACATAAGGCAGTCGGAAGGGACTGAAATGACCATGGATAATATAGCCGATATAATTGATATCCTTTCGAAGTCCGGCAAGGATGTTGATATAATATGGGGTTTGTCGACTAAAAAGAGCCTCGAGCCTAAAACCATAGAGCTGATATTGTTTGTTGGTTTTAAAGCCAATGAAGAATAGGGTTATAGGCTAGAGTTGTAGCAGTGTGCTATTATTCTTTAGAGAATAAGCCTACAAGTAGACGAGTGTCTGCCTGTAGGCTTGTTTAGTAATGAGCGTCGAAATATTATAATTCTTAATTCTTGTCTATTGCAAGCGTCCCATTTTTCGGGCTATTGCTTCTACACAGTTGATACCATCCATGGCACTCGATGTTATTCCTCCTGCATATCCGGCCCCTTCGCCACAGGGATATAGGTTGTGTAGTTGGATGTGTTCGTAATCATCGTTGCGTGGTATGCGTACCGGACTCGAGGTGCGACTTTCCACCGCCAATATATTGGCAGATTCGGTATAAAAGCCCTTCATCTTATTGCCAAAATCGCGAAAACCTTGTTGCAAAGACGATACCACAAAGTCGGGGAGTAATTGATGCAATGGGGCAGTGGTACAGCCAGCTATGTATGAACTTCTGTTTAACCGTTTAGATTCGCGGCCATTGCAGAAGTCGTTGAGGCGTTGCGATGGCGCTTTTAAACTATAGCCTGCTGCTTTGAACATATCTTTTTCCACATCTTGTTGGAATCGTAGCAATGCCAATGCTCCATGTTTGCTGTATTGTGGCACATCTTTTATATCCACAGTTACGGCTATGCCCGAGTTGGCGTATGGCGAGTTGCGGCGAGAGTTGGACATGCCATTTACAACTTGTTGCTCTGATGCGGTGGCTGCCGGTACTATTATACCTCCCGGACACATACAGAACGAAAATACTCCGTGACCGTTTACTTGAGTTACCAAGCTATAGGCTGCCGGCGGCAAAAATTGCGAGTAGTCCTCGCTATGGTATTGTATGCTGTTGATAAGACTTTGCGGGTGTTCCACTCTCACCCCCATGGCAAAAGGTTTGGCTTCGATGGCCCATCCTTTGCGGTCGAAGAGTTCGTATATGTCGCGAGCCGAATGGCCGGTGGCCAATATTACGGCACAACCTTCGAAGGTGTTGCCACCCGATGTTTTTACACCTATTACTTTATCGCCATCTAATATTAAGTCAGTTACTCTGTTGTCGAAGTAGTATGCTCCGCCGTGGTCTTCGATGGTTTTGCGTATGCGTGTTATTATGTCCGATAGTCGGTCGGTACCTATGTGTGCATGTGCGTCGATGGCAATGTTTTCGTCGGCGCCATGTTCTATCAGTCTGTCGATTACATATCCTACGTTGCCACGTTTGGTTGAGCGTGTATATAGTTTTCCGTCGGAGAATGTTCCGGCGCCGCCTTCGCCAAAGCACCAATTAGAATTTTCGTTTACCATGCCTTCTTTGGCCAAACGTGCTATGTCGAATTTGCGGTCGCGAACACATTTGCCTCGTTCCACTATTATTGGTCGCAAGCCTAATTCCAATGCGCGTAGGGCGGCAAACATACCTGCCGGACCTGCACCCACTATTATTACTTGGTCGGAGTGTTCTACATTTTTGTAGTCGCCACAGCGTTCTACTTTTTTATATTTGTCGCTATGGGTGTATACTTCGGCGGTGACGTGGTATTTTATCTTCGAGCGTCGCGAGTCGATAGACCTGCGCAACACCTGAATATGGTTGATGTCGCTATCGTTGATTTTAATTTCTCTGGCTACAGCCTGACGTAGACGTTTTTCGATAAAATATTGTTCAGGCTCAAGTACTAATTCTATGGTAGTTTTCATAATTATCCTTCAACAGTGATAGTAAATGTGAATGTTCTGGATTTTATACTTTCGATAGACTGTGTATAATAAGTGTCGTCAGGTATTTTAAGGTCCAGCAGACCAAAGCCCATCTTTAATTCTATTGCGAATTTGAAATAGGTGAAGTAGAAGTCAAAACCCACTCCGGCAGTGTAACTTACATCTACCGGTGCAAGGCGTATTATAGACTCGTTGTTTTTGTTTTTATTGTTTTTCAGTGATGCGAAGTCAAACCCTACTTTGCCACCCGTTATCACGTAAGGGCGGAAGTTGCGCCAACGTACCGAACGTATTTTTACATCGATGGGCAAGTCGCCGTATACCGATTCCACCGTTCTGCGTTTGTCCAATAGATGCGATGTGGCAAGATAATGTTCGGACAACGAGTAGTTGATATCGCGGTCGACAAATGCTATGCCGGGCAAAATTCGAACGTTGAGGTAGTCGTTGATACGCAAGTCGCCAATTATAGAGAGATGAAAACCCGGTAAGTAATACGATGTTACCCCTTGTATGTTTTCGCGCACTTCGGCGTCGGTGGTATATTCTACCATAAATTTCGATTGCATATAGCCTATGGCAATACCATAGTGTACCCTATTTCTATCAAAGGTCGATATGTTCTGAATTTGAGCAGATAAAAAACTGCTCGAGAACACGAGGATGGTAAATATTAATATCTTGGCACTATGTTTCAATGTATAACTCCGTTTTTTTTCAAATACAGCCTTTATAACGCAGATAGTCGTATTTTAGTCTATTTTGCCGGCAATATTATTCAAAAAATATTTTTGCCTGCCGTTTCTCGTTTTTCCCTCGTGATGTAGCAATAAGAACGTCGCGAGGAAAAGTCTGACTCTTCACGAGGAAAATTTATCGGCATCGTGATGGAAATTTTATGGATATAAATGCTATTCATATCTCGCGTTTTTTTCATGGTATACCGTCAGTGTTGCGACAGTATACCGTCACGACGCTGACGGTATACTATCAATTTAGGCACGATATACGATAATAAAAGAGGCAATATTTCAGATAATGTTCCGTTATTATAACCAACTCGAAACACATAGATTATGAAGAGAGTAACATATATGTATTTTTGGATATTGTTCGGGGTGGTGTTCCTGCAGATGTCTTGCGAAAGTAAGGTTAGGAATAACAATGATATTGCACCGTCTGAAATGCTCGAAGAAACTTCAAAAGTTCCTGAAATAGATTATTTTGACAGCGTTGTTATAGCCGATGCTGCCATTTGGCTCATAGATTATATGCCCAACAAATCTTTCGACGACTCTTGCAGCAAGGCTTTTGTGCCGGAATTTTATGATTTGCTTGCTGAGGCATGGCCGTTGTTTAGAGACGAGATTAATTATTTTTCGTTGGGAAGTATTCCGCAGATTGCCAACGCATGGGCAAAATATAAGACTAAGGCCAACTACGAGAAAAATGGTATGTATGATTGCCTCTGGGGTTTTGCCAGCCATTGCTGGATGTGTGGTTCGCACCCGAAAACAATAAATGATATAAAGATACTATCCGATACTACTGCCGAAGTTTACATCAATTACTTTCATGCCGACCATATTATGTTGTTGCAACTCTCGGATAGCGGTTGGGTTATAGCCGATTTTGATAGAATCAGGCCTTATCTCCCCGATGAAATAGAGCGGATAAATACTGTAAAGTCTCAAGATTTTACTTTGACTCGTTACGAATTTGCCGGCACTATAATGAAAAGTCTTTTCGACAAGGTGTTGGATGGAAAAGAGAATACTTACGATGAAAGTAAAGGGTGCCGGCAGGGTGAAAGAAATTCCTACAATGTTAGTATTGACAGAAGTAAAAAGGCGGATATAAGTTCGTGGAGATTGATTAATGATAATTTGACGTTGAATGATACCACGATATATTTAAACGTATACGTAAGTATGTCTTTATCGAACTATGAAATAAGCAATTATAATGTGCTTGGTTATTTTGAATATCGTAATAATTGCTTTTTTATATATGCCGACGAGATTGATAAAAACTTGTTTACTAAAACAAAGCAGACTAAAATCTTTTGCTATATTAATGAATTTCCTATTGTATACGACCCGCCTGAATGGGATTATTTTTATATCCCCGATAGTGCCGATTGGATTCCCATGCGAGCCTTTCCTTGTGGATATTAAGCCACGACTTAATTATTCACTGCTTACTTTTCGGTCAATTAAAAAATATTTAGTATCTTTGCAATGGATATGATATTGGTTTCGTTTGCTAAGTGTTTGATTTGTAGTTGCGAAATTGATATCGATGTTTTCTTATTTATTAAATAAAGGCTTTGAGAGGCCTATGTAACATATAGTATATTATGGCAATATTAAATTTATTGAACAAAAAGTATAAATGGGAGTTTGTAAATATAGGAGGCTCGTTTAGAGTTGAGATAAGTTCGGGCGAAGATCTTGCACACTTAGATGAACTCGACCCTAAGATGTGGACAGTGCTTTCGTGTCCCACCACAGGTTTGGAGATTTCAGATATAAGTTTGAAGTATATGGACTGCGATGGCGACGGCAAGATTCGTGTAAACGATGTTGTGGCTGTGTCGCAGTGGATAACCGGACTATTGAAAAACAAAGAATTGTTGCTTAAAAATAGCGACAGTATAGATATTAATGGTATAGATACCACTACCGAAGCCGGTAAAAAGTTATACAACTCGGCTAAACAGATATTGCAAAACCTTGGCAAAAAAGGTACTGTTATAAGTATTGCCGACACTGCCGACATAACAGCAATATTTGCACAAACACGCTTTAATGGCGATGGCGTAATAACCATTGCCACTGCCGACGACGACACTTTGAAGTCGACCATAGCCGCCATAGCCTCCACCATGGGTACAACCACCGACCGCAGTGGCGAACAAGGGGTGGCTGCCGAACAAATAGAGGCGTTCTATACCGCCCTTGCCGAATACAATGCATGGAGCAGCGCCATGCCTCAAATGCCTTTCGGCGATAAGACTGATGCTGTGGTTGAGGCTTACAACGCTTTAGACCAAAAGGTAAGAGATTTCTTTATGCGTTCGAAATTGGCTGCTTTTTCGCCAAGCAGCACTGCTGCTTTGGACATACAAACATCGAGCATAGAAGCTATAAGTGCCGAAAATCTTGCCGACAAGAGCGCCGATATAGCAGCCTATCCGCTTACTCATATTTCGGGTAAGGCAGAAATAGACGTAAATGCACCTATCAACCCTGCATGGGATAAATATTTCCAAACCATAAAAACAATAGCCATAGAAGGCAACATTATTACCGAAGAGGTGTGGAACGGCATAGCCGCCAAGTTGGCCGAATATACAGCTTGGAAAGCCGCCAAAGCCGGTGCAGCAGTGGAAAGTTTGGGAATTGATAGTGTAAAAACATTTATAGAACAAGACAATAAAGCCGACCTTTTGGATTTGGTGGCTCAAGACTTGGCAGTAAAAGAAGAGAGCGAAAATATCGAAATGGTGAATCGTTTCCTTTATATCTTCCGCGACTTTTATCGCTTGGTTAGAAACTTCGTCACCCTTCACGACTTTTACGATAAGAACAAGGAAACCAAAGCCATATTCCAATGCGGTAAGTTGATTATAGACCAACGCGAATGTCATTTTTGTATGCGTGTAGACGATGCTGCCAAACATAGTGCATCGGCAGCCAGCAGCGGTATGTATTTGCTTTATTGCGATTGTACTACCAAAACTAAGCCCGGCAAGATGCAGATAGTGGCCACTGTTACGGTAGGCGACATCGGCGAATTGGCAGTAGGCAAAAATGGTATATTCTACGATAATGATGGTTTGGAATGGGATGCCGTTATTACCAAGATTATCGATAATCCTATAAATATTTCTCAGTCGTTTTGGTCGCCATATCGTCGTTTGGCCACTGCCGTTGAAAACCTTATCAACAAGAGTGCCGCCGACAAAGATGCCAAAATGATGAGCAAAATGACAGAAGGTCTTGACAATGTGTCGGCCAAAGCCAAAGAGTTGGAAACAGCACCTGCTGCCGGTACTGCTCCGGCTGCTCCTGCCACTCCTGCCGCTCCGCCTTTCGATATAGCTAAGTTTGCCGGTATATTTGCTGCCTTAGGTATGGCTGTAGGTATGATAGGTACAGCACTTACAAGCATATTCAAAGGCTTGTTTGCTCTTAAATGGTGGCAGGTAATTATGTTGTTTGCAGGTATTATAATGGTAGTATCGGGTCCGGCTATGGTAATGGCTTGGCTAAAACTTCGTCGTAGAAACATAGCTCCACTGCTTAACGCCAACGGATGGGCTGTAAATGCCATGTCGAAGATAAGCATTCCTTTTGGTGAAACACTTACCGATATAGCCAAATATCCTAAAATAAAACTCCAAGACCCGTACGCCAAGAAGGGGTTGCCCAAATGGCAAAGATGGACTTATTCGATAGCATCGTTATTGGCTGTGTTGGTTCTGTTTTGGTTGCTAAACTTTTTCTCTTTTATGGGACCTAAGTTGAAATCGCCGTTGCCATGGTTCAATAAAGAAAAAAACGAAGTGGTAGCCGAAGAAACAACGACAGTAGACGAACAAGCTGCAATAACAGAAACAGAAGCTGCTGCAGAATAAAAAATAGATAAAAGTATTGACAACGCGTTTATGTTGTCAATACTTTTTTTTATCCGGGTAAAACCAATTTGCCATATAATTCGTTGTACAAACATATTACAGATAAACACAAAAACAGAATAGATTATGTATAATTTTAAATTTCAGAATCCTACTAAGATTATATTTGGTAAAGGCATGATAGCCGAATTGGCCAAAGAGATACCTCAAGGTAAGCGTATACTTATCACCTTTGGAGGTGGCAGTGTGCGCAATAACGGTGTTTACGACCAAGTAAAACAAGCCCTTGCCAATCATCATACTGAAGAGTTTTGGGGTATAGAGCCTAATCCCAAATACGAAACCCTTATGCAGGCTGTAGTACTAGGACGACAAAAGAATATCGATTTCATACTTGCCGTGGGCGGTGGCTCGGTGGTAGATGGTAGTAAATTTATAGCTGCCGCCATACCTTACGAAGGTGAGCCTTGGGATTTGATAAGTAAACGTATACGTGTGCAAACTACAGTGCCTTTGGCCACGGTGATTACTTTGCCTGCCACAGGATCGGAGATGAACTGCGGTGCTGTTATATCCCGCAAATCGACAATGGAAAAACTTGTGCTTTCCACTCCGCTTAACTATCCTAAGTTTTCGATATTAGACCCCGAGGTAACTTTTTCGTTGCCTAAAGGACAGATAGCCGCCGGACTTATCGATACTTTTATCCACACTATGGAGCAGTATCTTACATTCCCTGTTGATGCCAAACTTATGGATCGTTGGGCTGAGGGTATTTTGCAAACTGTAATAGAAACCGCTCCGAGAGCCATGGATATACGTCCCGACTATGATACCATGGCTAACTATATGCTTACGGCTACCATGGCGTTGAACGATTTTATAGCAATGGGCGTGCCACAAGATTGGGCTACACACATGATTGGTCACGAAATAACGGCTTTTGCCGAAATAACTCATGGTTATACTCTTGCGATAGTGTTTCCGCAACTACTACGTGTGATGAAAGACGAAAAACGCGACAAAATATTACAATATGGTGCCAGAGTATGGGGAATTACAGTGGGTAGTGTCGACGAAAGGATAGAAGCCACAATCGAACGTACCGAAGGATTTTTCCGCTCGTTGGGTGTAAAAACAAAACTATCCGAATATGGCGTGGGTGAAGAAATAATATCCAAGATAGTTGCTCGTTTTGAAATGCGCGGAACTGTTTTGGGCGAAAATAAAACCGTAACGCCCGAAAAGGTAGAGAAAATACTACGTATGGCATTATAGTTTTGCCATCAGAAATACTGAGCCACCCCAAGTTGTTAAGTCTTGGGGCGGCTTTTTGTTTTAGGCAACTTCTAAAAAATTGCTTTGCACGCAAAAGTTTCAAAGAACAGTCTTTTGTTTATCCGAAACGTGGAATTTTTAGAAGTTGCCTTTATTTATTGTTGATGTGGTGTTATTGTGTGGATGTTATGGATTGATTAATCTAAAGCGTATTTGACAATATTATATATGTGTGATTTTGTATTATAGGGTATCTCGATATGTTAAAAAATAAAATTCTAATTGTTAAATGGAAATCTTTCGGTTGTGTGCCCAATATTGCTGTTTTAAAAATACCCCGCCCCTAAATGAATTTTACCCCGCCATATTTTTTGAATCAAAATAACGGTATATAATTTTGTTGCTTAAATGGATTGATATTCATTTGTTTATGTTGTTTGCTTTTGCTTAATACTTCATTAGGGTGGATAAATTATGTTTGAATGTTAAAAATATGGCTTTACAGAGATAGTAAATGTTAAAATGCCTCTCCGTGCAAACATGTTTCTGCTTATCGCAAATTGCAATACTTTTGCAGAGCCGCTGCAATGGTATTGCAACGCCAATAAGTGGGGAATGATTGTATTAACGGTTTGGATAAATTATCTGCCACGTCGGGCGTTGGCATAAACAAATTAATTCATGCAAAGAGTAATGTTGTTGTAAACTCGATTATTAGTGGAATGTAAAAATCAGGCAAAAAGAAAGAGGAGTAACTTTAATGGTTTCTCCTCTTATTGATGTATATTGTTTCTATACTATTTTATAGGGTGATCTTTGTGGAATTGTACCAAGCGAGCTTCCAAATCGGGGAATTGGTCGCGAAGAACCAATGCCACACAAGCGCGTATACCTTGACGTGTACTTCCTGTGATATCTAACGATATAGCGCTGATACCGTAGCGGATAAGTTCGTTAAGTAGATCTACTCCTGTATATCCCGGATAGCAGAATGTAAAGTAGAAACCATCGCCGATAGGTTCGCCCATATCTTCGTCGTATACTATATAGAAACCATTGTCGATGAACATCTTTTTCATTATATGAGCTTTTTCGCCATATTCGTGAATGTCTTTTACAAAGTTGTATGTTCCATCGTTGGCACCTTTAAGCATAGCAGCCAAAGCGTATTGAGCCGAGTGGGCAGTACCGGAGCTCAAGCAATAAAGTGTACCAAAAATCATGGCACGACCTAATTGTGTTTGAGAATAGTAGCGAGCCAAATCGGGGCATTCTTTGCCAAATAATTCGGGGCTGATAACCATCATGGCTATACGTTGTCCGGCATAGCTGAACGATTTTGAACCCGAAATCATAAGAACGTAATTGTTGGTATATTTAGCCACTGTTGGTTGGAACGGAGCAACTCCCGGTTGCGAATAATCTTTGCGGAAGTCCATAGCAAAATAAGCAAGGTCTTCAAGGATGATAACTCCGTATTTATTAGCCATTTCGCCGATGATTTTAAGTTCTTCGTCGGTGAAACAGAACCAAGCAGGGTTGTTGGGGCTCGAATAAATGATACAAGCTACGTCGCCGTCTTTCAACATTTCTTCAAGTTTGCCACGAAGTTTTTCGCCTCTGTAGTCGTATACGTCGAAAGTTTTGTATTCGATACCAAGCACACGGCATTGTTGTTTTTGAACAGGGAAGCCTGGGTCGATGAACAGTACTTTAGTTTTGTTTTTGTCGTAGCGGGTTAAAGTAAGGAACGAAGCGAAACCTGCTTGCATAGAACCTACTGTAGGTACACAGCAATCGGTAGGTACGTCGATATCCAAAAAGTTCTTTACAAATAATGATATTTGATCTTTTACATCTTGAGTTCCGTATATTTCGGGATATATAGATGCTACACCGTTGCGCAATGCTTCTATTTCAGCTTCAACTCCCACTTGTGCAGCAGGTAGTCCCGGTATACCCATTTCCATTTTTACAAAACGGATGCCGGTTTCGGCTTCTACATCTTGTATCATTTTACGCATCTCTCTGATTGATGCTTTGCCTGGATTAGCTATCTTGTTGCTTTGTGCAATTCTGTCGATAGTTTCTTTCGTAATTGGTATTTGTGTCATTATATTATGTATTTTATTTGTTTTATATGTTATCGTCCGTCAAAGCCTTTTATCTTGTTTAGGTTTATAGGACTTATTTCTTTCACTATGTTGTATATTTCTTTCTTTTCTGCATCGGTGGCAGGAGTAAAAATATTGGATATTTCGGGTATTTTTACGTCCATAAATATCTGTACTGCCAATAGGTTGGTGCGTATTTTATGCACCTTTTGTATGCTTCGCAAGGCTTCCATGATGTTTCGGCGTGCCTCGTCTTGGTCTTTGGTCATCATATCCAATCCCAAGCGGTGGTAATAGTAGTTGGCTTTTCTAAGTTCTTGATATGTAGCGTTTGTGTAGTTTTCCATAAACCAATATCTGGCTTTTTGCCCATCGGTGCCGCGCCAGCCTCTGTAGCCCGACTTTTCGGCGGTTTGGGCTATGGTGCGTGCCACTTCGTAAAAGTTTTCGCCACCCATAAGGGCATAAGAGTCGAAGGTAATGCCCAAAAACATATATAGATAATACGATATTGCCGACGAAAGGTTGGAAGTAAACGAGTTAATGTCAAATTCTAATGGCTGACTTTCGTTGAACGAGAATTGGAAGTCAGATTCGATATAGTTGAAAAGTCCGGTGGTGTAGTTCGAATTATACACCGGTCGGCGTATCTGTATGCTTAGCTGCCCTTTAAATTCGGTAAGCGATGCGCGTTCGCTAAGTATAAGACCTATGTTGCAGTCCATCTTTTCGTGCGCTTCGAATGTCAGCGTAGTCCATTTTCGGTTGTTTACAAAATCTTCGATAGTCTGTTTCATGGTCTCGAAAATTTGTTTTTCGGTAGTTTGTATCTGCTGCGAATTGATGCTAACGCTGCAACGAAACTCCTGAGCCGAAACTCCTAATGCTATCATCGACAATAATATAACTATAAGTATCTTTTTTATATATAGCATAAAAACTTGTTCAATAATATGTTTAATTTGCAGTGCAAATGTACGATTTTTTTTTCAATATTCAACAAAACGGCAAAAATAGATTTTTATTTGACTAACTGCCAACTTTATTTTCGGGCGATATTTATGTGTAAAAACCGGCGGTAGGGTAGCCTGTTTTTCGCAGTATACTGTCAGCGCTGCGAAACCCTATCATCATTCGATTGACGTTATACCATAAAATAGGAGGTGGTATAGCGTGTTTTTTGCCACATAAATTCTCGGTTTATTTTTCCTCGCGAGGTAGTGAAAATTTCCTCCCGATGATTTTTGTGCTGCCTCGCGAGGTTGTAAAATTTTCCTCGTGATGCAAAATCAGGCAGCCCCGCAATGGGTAAACGAAGCCTTTTGAGACATTGAAACTGAGGCGAAATATCGCTTTTGGTTGCACTGCGCAAGGTTATGCCGATAGCTTTGTGCGAAAAAAAAGCCGCCGACTATTGTCAAAACAAAAATTATTGTGTACCTTTGTACTTGCTATCAATAAAGAATATAAATACGCAAACGTTTGATAATTATATGGATATTAAAGAAAATATCTCGTTAAAGGCTTACAATACTTTCGGAATAGATGCGAAAGCGTCTATGTTTGTGGAGTACGATACCGAAAAAGGCTTGCAACAATTGCTCGAAAGCGGTTTGTTGCACAATAATCCTTTCTTGGTATTGGGAGGTGGAAGCAATATGGTGTTTGCCAATGATTATAACGGAGTGATAGTGCATCCCGCCAACAAAGGTGTGATAACCGAAAGGGAATGTAACACACCTTGTGCCAATGATTTCAACGGTTATGATTGTTCCGCTTTGAGCGAAGATAAAGTGCTTGTGGAGGTTGCTGCCGGCGAGGTATGGAGCGACTTTGCCTGGGCCATGACTCGTAAGGGATATTATGGATTGGAAAACCTTGTGGAAATACCCGGCAGTGTGGGGGCAGCACCGGTGCAAAACGTGGGAGCCTATGGTGTTGAAGCCAAAGATGTGATAGCATACGTGGCAGCCTACGAGATAGCAACTGGAGACAAGAAAATATTTACAAACAAAGAATGTAAGTTCGGCTACCGCGACAGTATTTTTAAGAATGAACTTAAAAATAAGTATATTGTTGTTTCGGTGTGCTTTATGCTTTCGAAGACTGCCAATGCCAAAACCAACTATAGCGCATTGTCAAAAGTATTGTCCGAAAAAGGTATAGCCACACCTACACCATTGCATATAGCCGAATGTATAGCCGAAATACGCGGCGAAAAACTACCAAACCCAAAAGATGTGGGCAGTGCCGGAAGCTTTTTTAAAAATCCTATAGTAACACACTCTCAATTAGAAGAGATACAGCAAAACTATCCCGATGTGGTATCGTATCCGGCCGGCGATAAATACAAGTTGGCTGCAGGTTGGCTTATCGAAAAATGCGGTTGGAAAGGTCGCACACTTGGCAATGCCGGAGTATATCCCAAGCAAGCATTGGTGCTCTTCAACAACGGAGGCTGTACGGGTGCCGAGGTAGTGGCGTTGGCCAACGCGATAGAAGCCGATGTGGAAAGCCGCTTTGGTGTAAGACTCGAAAAAGAAGCAATAATAATAAATTGAAAATAATACAATAACATATATATGGAAGAAAAAATAAACAAATTTTGGGAATGGTTTGAGGCTAACAACGAAAGACTTACAATGCTTTCGGAATACACTGCCGAAGAAAAAAGAAAATTGTTTGATGAATTGCAAGCAGCGTTGGATGAATATTGTCAAGGCTTGACATTCGAAATTGGCGACCAAACAAAGAATGGTCGACAATTGGTTATAAGCGCCGACGGAGATGTAGAACTATTTCGTCATGTAGTGGAATTGGTCGAAAATGCTCCCGATTTGGATTGGTGGGAATTTATCCCATTCAAGCAACCTAATGGCAATGATTTGAAAGTGTATTTTGGAAAATTCTCTTACGAAACCAAAAAAATGTATTTCCAACAATTGGAAAACGAAGAAGAACCGGATATATTGGGTATCAGAGTAGCAGTGGATGGTGTTGTGACTGACGACGAAGATTTCTTGGTAGGTGTTTATGTTACATTGGAAGCGATGATAGGAGAGTTTGATTGTGCTACATTGTTGGGATATTTAGAGGCAATACCTGTGCCTGCCAATCCGGCAAAAGAAGGTTTCAGACCTCTTACCGATTTCCCGGACTTTATAGAATGGTTTAAAGCCGAACGCGATAAATAATTAAATTATAACAATGTGATAATTAATAATCTATAAGTGTTGGTAAAAAGTTTTTAGTAACTTTTGGAACAAAAAGTAGAAAACTTCCAATAAAAATTATTAATTTCGCAAAAGATTTGAACGATAAAATATACGCTAGAACACTGTATTATACAATTCATACTTAGAATATTACAAACAAAAATAAATATAGAAAATATATGAGTAAAGTAGATGTATTGCTAGGTTTGCAATGGGGCGATGAAGGAAAAGGAAAAATTGTGGATGTATTAACTCCCGAGTACGATGTTATCGCACGATTTCAAGGAGGACCTAACGCCGGACATACACTCGAGTTTAATGGAATAAAACATGTATTACACATTATACCTTCGGGTATTTTTCACAAAGAAAAGAAAAATGTCATAGGAAATGGCGTTTTAATCGACCCATATATTTTTGCAAAAGAAATAGAACATCTAAAAAACAGAGATGTTGATGCCACTCAGAATTTGTATATTTCGAAAAAGGCTCATCTTATACTTCCATCACATCGTATGCTTGATGCTGCCAACGAACATGCAAAGGGTAGTGCAAAAATAGGATCAACATTGAAAGGTATAGGACCTGCTTATACCGACAAAATAGCTCGTTCGGGATTGAGAGTGGGTGATATATTGGAATTCGATTTTAAAGAAAAATACGAATTGCAAAAGTTTCAACATACACAATTGGCTCGTACTTTGAATTTTGATGTCGATAACTTCAGAATCGAAGATATGACATTGGCCGAATACGAAGCAAAATGGTTCGAATCGTTGGAAACATTGAAACAATTTAATCTTATCAATAGCGAATATTTCTTAAACGATTGTTTGAACAAAGGAATGAAGGTATTGGCCGAAGGTGCTCAAGGATCGATGTTGGATATCGATTTCGGTTCTTATCCTTTTGTTACTTCGTCGAATACCGTTACTGCCGGCGTATGTTCGGGTTTGGGTATAGCACCATCAAAGATAGGTCGTGTGATGGGTATCACAAAGGCTTATTGTACACGTGTGGGTGCCGGTCCGTTCCCTACCGAATTGTTCGATAATGATGGAGAAGAACTACGCGGACGTGGCAACGAATTCGGATCTACTACAGGTCGTCCTCGTCGTTGCGGTTGGATTGATATTCCTGCTTTGAGATATGCTTGTATGTTAAACGGTGTTACAGATTTGTTTGTAACTAAGATTGATGTGTTGAACAGTTTCGAAGAAGTTAAGGTATGTTGCAATTATAAGATTGACGGTAAGTTGACCAACGAAATACCTTTCGAATTTAATTCGGTGCAAATAGAGCCTCAATACGAAATGTATAAAGGTTGGAATTGCGACCTTGGCGGAACACCATCGTTCGACAAGTTGCCCGAACGCTTACAATCGTATTTGAAAGAGTTGGAAAACTTGATAGGCGTACCGGTAAAAGCAATATCGATAAGCCCCGACAGAAAAGATGTTTTATTTAAGTAAACAATAATATCTTTACTTGTTCGTTATATAACCAAAATAACATTCAAAGTTGAAATAGATGAAAAGAGTAGTTTTTATTGCATTAATGAGTATATGTGTTTTAGCCACAGCTCAAACAAAGATAAAAGAATCGGAAGTGCCTAAGGCAGTTTTGTTGGCGTTGGAGAATACTTATACTTCTTACAAAGTAAAAAGTTGGTTTCAAAATCCCGGTCAATATGTAGCCGAGTTGATTGTTGACGGCCAACATGGTAAGTCCTTCTTTACCGATGCAGGCGATTGGCAATATAGTTCATTTCCTGTAACGGTGGCCGAAATGCCTACATTGGTGAATACTTATTTCGACAACAACTATCCCGGATATCGTATTAAAACATCGGAATATGTAGAAGAAATGAGTGGCGATAACTATTATCGTTTGGTGATAGCCATGAAGGGTTTGGGTTCGAACGATTATGAATTGGTATTTGATACAAGAGGAAAATTGTTGAAAAACAATGCTCCCGATCCCGAAGTTGTAAAACGCGACTTTATAGCTCGTACTAAACCCGAAGCCGATGAAGCCGGCGAAAAAGAACGTCCCGAACAACCTGCTAAAAAAGGTGGAAAAAGACGTAGCGGCAATATGGATATAGACAGCCCCGATGTGGAAAGATATACTCCTTCGAAAGCTATGGTAAATGACTTTGAAAAGAGAAATCCAAAAACCAGAGTAGCCAAAGGACCGTTCTGGATAGCACGCGATGAAGGCGGTGTGGCTTACTTCTCCAACAAAGCAAAAGCCGAGTTTGAAGCCGTATATGGTGGCGATAATAAACTTATCAAAACCGGAACCGTAATGAAGAAAGAACGTTATTCGCGTCCGATATTGAAATACTTGGCAGAAAAGTTCAAGGAAGAGAAATATAAAGTAGAAAAGATGGTACGCTACGATTTCGATTCCAAATACAGAGATCCGGAAACAGGCAAACGTCCAAAATCATATTTCTATGTGGTGGTTTCGGTAAAAACAAAAGGTCAAAAGAATCTTAAATACACTCGTATGACTTTTGATAACAACGGAAACTTTACAGGATTGCTTGCCGAGCCATTAGACGAAAGAGATATACAATAAGTGATTTAATTTGATACTGAAAACGAAAAGCATGTCGAGTTTTGATGACATGCTTTTTTCGTTGCAAAACTTTTCTTGTCGCAAATACATATTATAATGGATACATCGTTTTTACCAATAACAGCCAAAGAGATGCAAGAGCGTGGCTGGGATTATGTGGATATAATAATAGTGTCGGGTGATGCTTATGTTGACCATCCGAGTTTTGGACATGCGGTTATCGGTCGAGTTTTGGAAAGTGCCGGTTACAGAGTGGCTATACTTCCTCAGCCCAATTGGCGCGACGATTTGCGCGATTTTAAGAAGTTGGGCAAACCGCGTTTGTTCTTCGGTATCACTTCGGGATGTATGGATAGCATGGTAAACCATTATACCGCTGCCAAACGCTTGAGGTCCAACGATGCTTACACTCCGGGCGGCGAAGCCGGCTTCCGACCCGATAGGGCAGCATACGTATATGCCAAGATTCTTAAACAAATATATCCCGATGTACCCGTAGTAATAGGTGGTATAGAGGCTTCGATGCGTAGGTTTTCGCATTACGACTATTGGGACAACTGCCTCAAGCCATCCATAGTGTCCGAAATACCTGCCGATATATTGGTGTATGGTATGGGCGAACGCACCATAGTAGACATTGCCAAACTGATACAAACCAATGCCCCAAAGCAGGAAATACAACGTTTGCCCCAAATAGCCTACCTTACATCGGAGGTGCCCGATTCCGAGTGGGACACCACTATGCTCAGCTCGCACGAAAAGTGTATGGCCGACAAACGTACCCAAGCCGAAAACTTCCATATTATAGAACTTGAAAGCAATAAGATAAAGGCCGATAGACTGGTACAACCCGTTGGTAAGAAATATGTGGTGGTAAACCCGCCGCACGAGCCTTTTACTCAGCAAGAGTTAGACTCGTACTTTGAGTTGCCGTATATGCGTGTGCCTCATCCCAAGTATAAAAAACGCGGACCGATACCGGCCTACGAGATGATAAAATTTTCGGTAAACATACATCGTGGCTGTTTTGGAGGCTGTTCGTTTTGTACTATATCGGCACACCAAGGTAAACAGATTGTAAGCCGAAGCACAAAATCGATATTGGATGAGATAGAACGCATATCGCAGTTGCCAGATTTTAGGGGTGTGCTTACCGACCTCGGTGGCCCTTCGGCAAATATGTATGGCATGAAAGGACGCAACCAAGACCTTTGCAGCAAGTGTACTCGCTACTCGTGTATACATCCAAACCACTGCAAAAACCTCGACTCGAATCATCATCCGTTGATAGAATTATATAAAAAGGTAAACGAATTGCCTTATATAAAGCATGCATATATCGGTAGTGGAATACGCTACGACCTTTTTACTCAGAGCAATGGCGGACGAGAGTATTTCCGCAGAGTGGTAACAAAGCATGTGTCGGGAAGACTGAAAGTGGCACCCGAACACACTTCGGAAAAGGTGCTTAAAACTATGCGTAAACCTTCGTTTACAATGTTTGTACAGATTAAAAAGGACTTCGACGCCATATGCCGCGAAGCCAAAATGAATCAACAACTTATACCATATTTTATATCTTCGCATCCATCGTGTACGCTGTCAGATATGGCCGAATTGGCCGTAAAGATGAAAGAAATGGGATACCGATTGGAGCAAATACAGGATTTCACCCCAACGCCAATGACTCTGGCTACCGAAATGTATTATACCGGATACAATCCTGCCACTATGGAGAAGGTGTTTGTGGCAAGGCATCCAAACGAGAAAAAAGAACAAAACATAATGTTCTTTTGGTATAAGCCTGAAAATAAATCTGTGATAAAGAATATTTTGATGAAATCGAACAATAAGGCTTTCATACCAAAATTGTTTGGTAACAGATAGTGATGGCTACTGTCAAAATTATACCGCCCCAAGCTTCGCGATGAGACTTGGGACGGTATAATTTTTGTAATTCCTATATTTACGACTCAAAACTCCTATGGTTACGGTCCCTAAACCGCATGTTTTTGTTTGGCAACTATGTATAGATAGTTTTGAGACCTTACAAAGAAATAAAGTGTTTAAATTTAAAAGTAGACAAGAAAGATGATGTAACTTTAAAAATATTTGTTTTATTGAAAAAAGTGTGTATATTTGCAGTGTCTTTTAGGATATCTTAAAAACGAAAATATATGTGTAAGATATTAAAATATAGCGAATTGTTTCATTTGAAACGTCCTAAGCTGTGGCTGCTGAATTTGATTGACCGCCCAAATTTATAGCAGCCAAATATCCCAATATTGTATTTTGAAAAGGGAAACTATACGAAGACAGTAGTGTTGTCTTTATTATTGTTAATATTAAAAATATAAACATGAAAGTAAGTGTAAAGTACTTTATGATTTTGTTGTTCTTCTGTATGATAGGGTATACATACGGGCAGAATATGAATGTTTCACATCTTCTTTTGGAGAAAGATACCATAGGTAATATAACCAAAACCATAGTAAGGGGCTATGATAAGAGTGCAGTTTTGTATATCGAACAAAATGGAAAACACTATT
>JAFZFU010000114.1 GCA_017555745.1 Bacteroidales bacterium | reverse complement strand
TAGGTAGCTGCCAATCTTTTATAAAGGAGTTCCATTTGGAACTCCTTTTTTTGTATATATACTATCTTACTCCTTTTTGAGGGACAACAGACAACGGACAATAGATAACAGAATTATAGTATTATTTGGGAACAATGGAATTTGTTTTTTTGAGGATATATTATTATTGAGCATTTTTGCTAAAAAACTATACTTCTACACAATTTTTTCTTTCTTGTTGCGTTTACTGCAAGTTGAGTTTTATAAATCATTTCAAGATATAATTAACGAAGATGAATAAATGGATAAGAAATATATATGAGTCAGCGTTCAGTGTGTTGGCGTTGGCACTATGTGCAGTGCCGGTTTTATCGCATTCTCAGAATGTTTTGCCTGCTGTAGCTGTAGATGATACATTGGGTTGTGTAAATGATGTGGAGTACCAAGAAAGGGCGTATAATAAGAGTTACGACAGTGTGTTAGTATCGTATTTTTATCAACGAAATACCAAACACATAGAACGTAAGCATTATACTCATGATGAAGTAGACTATTGCTCGTTTGACGATATTCCCGATTCGGTATTTTTTGAACGACTTAATGCTATTCCTGCTGTTATTCCCATGAGTTACAATAGTACAGTGAGGGCTTATATTAAGATGTATGTGCGTAAGATGGAACGTAATTTGAATGGCATGCTCTCTTTGGCAGAATATTATTTTCCGTTTTTTGACCAGGCATTGGAACGTTACAATCTTCCTCACGAACTTAAGTATTTGCCTATTATAGAGAGTGCATTAAATCCACAAGCTGTTAGTAGAGTGGGTGCCACGGGCTTATGGCAGTTTATGAGTGGTACTGCCAAGATATATAATTTGAATATCAATTCGCTTGTAGACGAACGTAAGGATCCTTTGAAAAGTAGTGATGCAGCAGCACGTTATTTACGTGATTTGTATAATATTTTTGGCGATTGGCATTTGGCCATAGCCGCATATAATTGCGGTCCTAAGAATATCAACAAGGCTGTGGCTCGTTCGGGTGGTAAGACCAATTTCTGGGAAATATATAGATATCTGCCTAAAGAAACGCGTGGTTATATACCTGCATATATAGCTGCAGCTTATGTTATGAATCACTATGAAAAGCACAATCTCAGACCAAATGCGGTGGATATCCCAATCGAAACGGATACATTGATGATAGATAAGAATGTGTTCTTTGCTCAAATAATCAAGTTTTTACCTATCGATAGTTTGCAACTTAAAGTGTTGAATCCACAATATAAGGAAGAATTAATACCCGGAGCGGCAAGTGCTTGTTGCTTGAGGTTGCCGATGGAACATATTCCTACATTTATACGTTTGCAAGACAGTATATATGCTTATGGTAAGGATTCGCTTGTTCAACAAAAGGTTCAGGAGATACAGGCTACCGAAACAATAATACATAAAGTGCGTAAAAACGAAACACTCAGTAGTATAGCACGTAAATATGGTGTAACGGTAGATCAGATAAAGAAATGGAATCCCAAGTTGAAGAAGAATACAATGTTACGTATAGGTCAGAAGATAACCATACAGCGTAAAAATCCATTGTACAAACAGATAAAGCAAAAAGCTCCGCAAATGTTGGAGAAGAATGAGGTTAAAGCATCGTCAGCAACTGCTGCCGACACTGCAAATATGCAAACGAATAACACAACTGCTGAGAACCGGAATTCTACTGTTGTCAAACCAAAGTCTAACGAGGTGAAACATACCGTAAAAAAAGGTGAAACACTTGGCGGTATAGCCAAGAAGCATAACACTACGGTTAAGAATTTGAAGCAGTTGAATAATTTGAAATCTGATAAAATAAGGATAGGACAGGTGTTGAGAGTAAAATAATGAAAATAAAAAAAGAGAGTACTTCTAAGTACTCTCTTTTTTTTATTCTTCGATGTTCCAAGTGTTGAATGCCACTCTGTTCCACATTGTTTTTTCGGGGTTGTAGGGTTTACGATCTTCGTTTTTGTGTCCAAGTGTAATGATGCATTCTATTTCGATATTTTCGGGTATTGACAATATGTCTCTTACATATTTGGTGGCTGTGGTATTGTCGTCGTACATGCGTTCGCGTATTTGTATCCAGCAGCTACCCAAACCCATGTCTTCGGCTTGTAATTGTATGTAACTTGCAGCAATAGCGGAGTCTTCAATCCATGCTTCGCTTTTAGAGGGATCGGCCATTACTACTATAGCGTGTGTGCAAGTGTTTAATGCTATGGCTCCATTTTTTTTGCATTGGCTAAGACGTTCTATTATGCCGGTATCATTTATTGTCATAAAGTACCACGGACGGCTATTTTTTGATGTGGGTGCTATTAAAGCTGTAGATATTATTTCTTTTATACACTCGTCCGTTATTTTTTCGTTTGTGTATTTACGTATACTTCTGCGGCTTAAAGCCAAGTCTTTAAAGGCTTTCATATTTCAATATTATATTTTTATTTTCTTGTTTCGATTTGCAAAGATACAACTTTTTTAGAAATTGCTTCGAAGTTGTATTTTAAATTCTTGTTTGTGGTTACCTTCTATCATATCGGCATTACTACCTATTGTTGTTTTTTCAGGATAGTAAAGCCAACTATATTTTATCCCTATCGATGTTCTGTTTGAGATATTAAATGTTGCCAAGATATAAAATTTCGATCCTTTGCCATAGAATGCCGGTGTTGAAAATTCATATACCAAATCTCGCTCGTAGGTGTATATCCTCGAGTTGTAATCATCGGCTTGAAATATTGTATATCTTGCGGCTATGCTTAGTGGCAGACTTACAGGTGTGTAAATTATTTCTTGATACATCAAAAAACCGACAGTGTCGATATTATTGATAGTAGAGTATTTGCTTAGAGCTATCCGACTATTAAATATCAAGTTATCATTAGATTGGTGTTGCAGATGAAAATATAAATTTTGCAACTCCTTATCGTCGGTTGTTGATATTCTGTTGTCGGGGTTAGGTGTATTACCAGTTTTGCTTCTGTATCGATATTGTATTGATATAGAAGTGTTGTTTATAAATTCTTTCGAAAGTTTTATGCGGTATTCTATTCCGCTACAGGGTGTGTATATTTGATATTTCATTCATGGAAATTTAAATACATCGAGGCTTGCCGTGGCGATTATACTGCGAGGAAATCGACATGTGAGTATAGTGGCAAATCCTTGTTCGTTTTGAGCACTGCTATTTTGCCCCAAAGCATTGGTATACATGTTTTGGTAATCAACGGCATAATATCTGTAATAGGTCGTAAGTTTGCTGTTTTTTATGTACATTTGCGATCCAATGATAGAGGCGTTGTTTAGGTTGCGATCGAAAGCCGTTTCGCCAAAAAACAATATGTTGCGATATAGGTAATTTATGTCTAATCCTATGTTATAGTTGTTTTGTCCTCTGAAATAATGAGCGTTATAAAAGTTTTCCTTGGGCATTATAGAGTCGCAGAGATGTTGGTAGTAGCCGTTGATACCTACAGATAGATAGTTTGATTGGTATTTTAAACTACCGCCTCCTATGGTTTCGCTTATATTGTCCTTTTTTAAGTATTCGTTTGTTGTACGATGGTATCCCGATGTGTAGAGGCTTCGATAAATAGTGTTCTCATTATCGTATTCGAAAGTTGCATCGCGTTTTGCATAAGAAGCAAATGTGGTTAGTGATATTTTGGGCGACAACATTATCTCTGACGCTATACCTTTCAGGTAGTTGTTTTCGGTGAAGGCGCCTGCATTTTTTATTGTTTTACCATATTTTGAGACGTTACCATCCGACGAGAAATTTAATCCCGAACCATTCCAAATGCATAATCCTTGTCCTAATTGTATGTTATAATTGCCGATTACTACGCGTTTTAATAATCCAATATCGTTTAACATCAACGAAAAACCATAGTGGTCGAATCCTTGTTTTTGAGTGCCCTTGAATAGTTCTTCGCCGGCATCTTTGTCGCCCGAAAATGATAGTAATAGTTTGTCGTGGTATTTGTATTGATATTTGAAATACAGTCGCCAAGGACTCCCCAAGTATGTGGAATCGATATATCCTTTGCTTTTTTCCAATATTGTTTTGCTCCCAATGGTTATATTGTGTTTGCCATATTTAAGCATATCGTGGAGCGAAATTTTTTGAGATGGTTTTACCTCTTTTACTTTTACAAAGGGTAGTATTAGATTAAGTGTAGTACTATCTAAACTATTGATAAGGTACAATTCGTTGATGCTTAGCATCTGACCATGCTGTTGTATATAAGTCCGTATGGCATTGATATGGTATTGTTCGATAAAAAATAAGTCGGAAAGATTATTGCTGCCGGTATCGTTGAGGTTTATTTTATTTTCGATGTAGTATTGCAAGGTTTCCAACATCTCATTCTCGTCCGACGAATATTCTTCTTTTTCCGAAAAGAGTTCTATGTATTCTTCGAGCAAACGATTATTGTTGGTTTGACCCATTGACAACAATGGGAAACAAAATATTGCTATATGTATTACTATTTTCTTCATATTTTAGTGTGTATGATAGTATTGCTAAAAAAGATAAGCCACAGCTATGCTTGGCGATATTCCTAAATGATTGTGTACCTGTGTGGAAAAATCTATAGCCCAACTATTACGTTTAAAACCTACACCCACGCTATACATAATGGGGTGTGACGAAAATCCAATACGTATATCCCAAAAATCTAAAGCCTTGTATTCCAGACCTGTGTTTATACTATGCTTCATAAATATATTTTTCTCGAATTCCACCGCTGCCAACAACTCCGGCGTTATATTATATGCCATGCCTAATTTTACTATAGTAGGTATTTTTTGATTGTATGTTTCGTTTAGGTTTACGCCAAAAGGATTGAAAGTATAAAATCCTAAAGTTAAGTTTTCAGAGAGGTATAATTGCAGGCCGGTGGAGAAAGTAATACGATGATATTTGTCGTAGTAAATATCTGAAGTGCCACTATTCAGATAGTCTAATTCGACGCCAAAACTTATGCTTTTGCCCAATAGTTGTGCGTACTGTAGAGCAAGACGTTGTTCGTAATATGCCGACGATCCGAAGTGGGTATAATGTATTCCAAAAGCATTAATTTTACTCGTAGGAATCGATATGGCGATGTTTTTATAGCTCATTTCGGATAGCATATAGTATTGAGACAGGCCTATGGCAACGATGTTTTTGTTCGAAAGCGGTAGAGCCGCTATATTGTCGGAGGCAGCCCGCCAATCTTTTATGGCCACCGACAGATTTCCCATACCACTGCTTTGTGGATTTAGAGGAGGAAACTCAAACTGTGCCAAACCTCGAAAATGTATCGTTATAATGAAGATGAAAATATAGTATTTTTTTTGCATAACCTATATATATAATGACTTTTAAACTACTAAAAAAATATCTATTTATGTTTTGATAGACCTTTTTTTGTGTTAATGTGTTTTGTTTAATATCTTGTTGATTAATATATTGCGTGATTTCGTTGCTTTAATTCAAGATGCTAAGATACCAAAAAAATTGGAAATTTGAAAAATAATATCTATCTTTGCAGTTCGTAACTAAACAAATATGGACCTAACAGATGTAAAACTTTATGATGACAACCTTGAGTTGTATTCGTCGCAGTTAGAAGATATAAAGAATGCGAAGGAGTATGTTTATTTAGAGGTTTTTCGTTTCAACAACGATGCCATGGGGCAGCGTTTTGTAATGGCTTTGGCCTCGAAAGCTATGCAGGGATTAAAGGTTAAAGTACTTGTAGATGCTTGGGGTACAAAGCAAGAGATGATTTTTTTTAAGCCTATTATAGATGCCGGTGGAGAAGTGAGGGTGTTTCAAAAACTCTACTTTACGTTGAACTTTATATCAAATAATCATAGGCGAAATCACAGAAAACTTTTAGTTATTGATAATAAAATAACCTATATAGGCTCGTCGAATATATCGGCATATTCGATAGTTTGGCGAGAGTTAAACTTTAGGATAGAAGATAGAATGGCACGCTTGTTTAAAAAAGTTTTTTTGGACAATTTTGCTCTCTATCGCAAATTCGATTTTGAGAAAATGCGGTTTAAACGAAATATTTTCTACAAAAAGATGATGATAATGCAGGAAGTACCATCGCGAAACCGTCAGAGATTGAGACATAGATATGAAGCATTGATAAATAGCGCCAAGAAGAATATTATTATTGAAACGCCGTATTTTTTGCCAAGTTCGAGGTTGAGAAAAGCTATGGCCAATGCTGTTCAGCGTGGTGTGGATGTGGTTGTGGTGGCTCCAAGGCATTCAGATGTGCAAACAGTGGACATAATACGTCGACACTATCTTGGAATGATGCATGAACAGGGTATAAAAATTAAATTTTTCACTCCCACCAACTTACATGCAAAATGTGTTTTTATCGATGATGAAACATTTTCGATAACCTCGGCCAATTTTGATTATAGAAGCTTTCAGCATCAGCACGAAATAGCCCTTATTGGCAAAGAAAAAAAGATTTCGACACTGCTCAAAACTCATATAGATACCACATTGCAGTATTGCGAAGATTTTGACTATGAGAAATGGCTCGAACGTACTCGTTTCGAGAAGTTTTGGGAATGGTTTTTCTTGCCTTTGAGATTTATGATGTAGAAGATTATACATAATATAATATAGCAACAAATTATGGTACAACTGATAGATACACACTCGCACTTATACGATGAGGCTTTTGATGAAGATATTGATATAGTGATAAATAATGCCCTCGAAAAAGGTGTTACAAAAATTATACTTCCCGCTATTGATTCCTCCACTATAGAACGCCAGAAAAAACTTTCGGCTTCGTATCCCGATATTTTTTATCAGATGATAGGCGTGCATCCCACTTCGATAAAGGAAGATTATAGAAAAGAATTGGATGTGGTATATAACGAAATCAGCACAAATGCAGATAGTTATCTCGCTATAGGGGAGGTTGGTTTGGATTATTATTGGGATACAACATTCGCCCACGAACAGCAGACTGCTTTGATAACACAGATAGAATGGGCCAATAAATATCAAAAACCTGTGGCTCTGCATGTAAGGAATGCTTATACCGAGATGTTTGAGGTGTTGGAGAAACATTCTGTGGATAGGAGAGGAGTGTTACATTGTTTTTCCGGTACGCTATCCGATGCCAAGAGGGCGGTGGATATGGGATATATGTTGGGTATAGGTGGTGTGGTAACATTCAAAAAGAATGAATTGGCGAAAATAGTTGCCGAACTTCCTTTGCAGAATATATTGTTGGAAACAGATGCACCATATTTGGCGCCAACCCCTTATAGGGGAAAACGTAACGAGAGTGCATACGTATTGAATGTGGCTCAAATAGTGGCAGAGATTAAAAATACATCGTTGGAACAAGTGGCTGAAACCACGTTGCAAAATGCTGTCGAACTGTTTGGTATTTAGCAATTATCTGTTTGAAAAAACAAAGCCTGCCTGCATGGTGATTTTTCATCCTGAGGAAGATTTGCGGGCATCGCGTAGTTGCACGAAAATCCTCGCGAGGAAATTTTAAAATCCTCGGGAGGGAAATTTTACGGCATGGCGATACAATTTTTATTTATTTTTGTGCAGTGTTTTACTTTTACAGAAAAAAGTTGTATCTTTGTGCATAATTTGTAGAAATCAAAATTGAAAGAATATGAACAGAAAGTTATTGTTAATAAGCAACTCAACTAATAGAGGCGAATCGTATTTGGATTGGCCAAAAGGACAAATTGCGGATTTTTTGAAACGCCACAATGTAAAAAAAGTATTATTTGTACCTTTCGCCGGCGTTAGTTTATCGCCCGATGGATTGGAAGCATCTTATAATGCCTACGAAGCCAAAGTGAAAGCTGTTTATAACGAATTAGGTTTCGAACTTACAAGCATTCACCACGAAAGCGATCCTGTGGCTGCCGTAGCACAAGCCGAATGTGTGGCAGTGGGTGGCGGAAATACATTCCATTTGGTAAAAGAACTTCATAGATTGAAACTTATGGATGCCATCAGCAAACGTGCCATGGAAGGTATGCCATATATGGGATGGAGTGCAGGTAGCAATGTGGCCGGTCCTACTTTGTGTACCACAAACGATATGCCAATTGTAGAGCCCGAAAGTTTCCGTTGTATGAACTTGGTGCCATTTCAAATAAATCCTCACTATACCGATTTCTTTGATCCAAAACATGGTGGCGAAACTCGCGACGATAGATTGAAAGAATACATAATGTTGAATCCAGATATGTATGTAGCCGGTATAAGAGAAGCAACATCGTTGCTACTCGAAAATGGAAAACTATCGTTGATAGGACGACCAAACAAAATGAAAGTATTCAAAGAAAAAATTGAAAATACCAAAGAATACAGCTTAGATGATGATATAAATTTCTTGATGAAATAGTTATTTACATCGGAAACAGCATATGCGAAAAGGTAGAAAAAACAATGATTTTTTCTGCCTTTTTTGTTCAAAATTCGTTTTAGATAGGATATTTGTAGGCAAAAAAGATGTAAAAAATAGAATAATGGAAGAAAAATTATTTCCAAAAATTATGCAGATAAACAATTCTTTATGCTGAAGAAAATGAAAAAAGAGAAAATAAATTTTTGTATGTGGAAAATAAAGTGTATCTTTGCAAACCGAAATAAGTTCTAATGAATGTAGAAAATGGAGAGATGCCGGAGTGGTCGAACGGGGCGGTCTCGAAAACCGTTGACCGCATTTGCGGTCCAAGGGTTCGAATCCCTTTCTCTCCGCCAAAGCCTCGAAAGTTTGAGTCGTTTTGATTGATGCTTTCGAGGTTTTTTGTTTCCTACTTTTTTATTTATTCTTATCCAATAATCTTGATTACGAAAAAATCGAATAAGTATGTTCGGATTAAAAGAAATATAAGAAATAATAAAAAAGTGAAATTTTCTACAGATTATATCATTGTAAAACAGTAAGATGTGTGTAGATATTAGTGTAAAGTTAAAAATGTGTATTTAAAATATTTTTCTATGTGAGAAAAAAAGCGTACCTTTGCAATTTAATTTAAATGTGTTAGAAAACAGACTTAATAATATAATAATTAAATACATATAGTATTATGAAACCTTCACATATTGAACACATAGGTATAGCAGTACCTAATTTGGACGAAGCAATTCGTTATTGGGAAGATGTTATGGGCCTTGAATGCTACAACATCGAAGAAGTAGTTGACCAAAAAGTAAAAACAGCCTTTTTCAAAATAGGCGAAGTGAAAATTGAACTTTTGGAACCAACTTCACCTGAAAGCACAATAGCAAAATTCATTGAAAACAATGGCGGTAAAGGTGGAATGCACCACATCGCTTTCGCAGTTGAAAACACAGACCAAGCTTTGGCTGATGCAGAAGCTAAAGGTATAAGATTGATTGACAAAACTTCGCGCGGTGGTGCTGAAGGTTTGAAGATAGGTTTCTTACACCCAAAATCAACTTTTGCAGTGTTGACTGAACTTTGCTCGAAATAATTTATAGATACATAATTATATAATATAAAATTACTATGGCTTTTGAAGAAAAAATAAAAGAGCTTCTTGACAAAAGAGTTGAAGTAAAATTAGGTGGTGGTCAAAAACGTATTGACACCCAACACGCCAAGGGTAAACTTACAGCACGCGAACGTCTTGCTTTACTTCTTGACGAAGGTTCTTTTGAAGAATTTGACATGTTTGTAGCACATCGTTGTACAAACTTCGACATGCAAAAACAATCATTCTTAGGCGATGGCGTTGTAACCGGTTACGGTACAATCGATGGTCGTTTGGTTTACGTTTTTGCTCACGATTTTACAGTGTATGCAGGTTCTTTGAGCGAAACAATGTCGCTTAAGATATGCAAAATCATGGACCAAGCTATGAAATTAGGTGCTCCTGTTATTGGTTTGAACGACTCCGGTGGAGCTCGTATCCAAGAAGGTTGCAACTCTTTGGCAGGTTTTGCTGAAATATTCGAACGCAACATTCTTGCTTCGGGTGTTATACCTCAAATTTCGGCTATATTCGGACCATGTGCAGGTGGTTCTGTTTACTCTCCTGCTCTTACCGACTTTATCATGATGTCGAAAGAAAACAGCTATATGTTCTTGACCGGTCCTAAGGTTGTAAAAACCGTTACAGGCGAAGACGTAACTGAAGATAAATTGGGTGGTGCTATCGTTCACTCTACAAAATCGGGTGTTGCACACTTTGTTGGCGATACCGAACAAGATGTATTGAACATGATTCGTCGTTTGATGAGCTACATACCATCAAACAACTTCGAAGAAGCTCCATACGTTCCTACAAACGACCCTATCGATCGTTTGGAAGACAGCTTAAATACTATTATTCCTGAAAGTCCAAATACTCCATACGATGTAAAAGAAATCATCAACTCTATAGTTGACGATGGCGAATTTATGGAAGTACATGCAAAATGGGCTACCAACCTTGTAGTAGGTTTTGCTCGTTTCAACGGTATGAGTGTAGGTATCGTAGCTAACCAACCATGTAGCATGGCAGGTGTATTGGATATCAACTCTTCTCGTAAGGGTGCTCGTTTCGTTCGTTTCTGCGACGCCTTCAATATTCCTATCGTAACATTGGTTGACGTACCAGGTTTCTTGCCCGGAACAGGTCAAGAATATGGTGGAGTTATCGTTCACGGTGCTAAATTCTTGTTTGCTTACGGCGAAGCTACAGTGCCAAAAGTAACTGTAACATTGCGTAAATCTTACGGTGGTGCTCACCTTGTAATGAGCTGTAAACAATTACGTGGCGACATCAACTATGCATGGCCTACTGCTCAAATAGCCGTTATGGGTGCTAGCGGTGCTACCGAAGTTCTTTACGGTCGTCAGTTGAAAGAAATAACTGATCCTGAAGAAAGAGCTAAATTTATGGCTGAAAAGGAAACAGAATACAACAACCAATTTGCTAACCCATACAACGCAGCTAAATATGGTTATATAGATGATGTTATCGAACCACGCAACACTCGTTTCCGCGTAATTCGTGCTTTACAAGCATTGTCTACCAAGAAAGATTCTAATCCTCCTAAAAAACATACTAACATTCCTTTGTAGTAGAAGGATAAAGTTTTTCATTAATTCGTAAAATATAGAAAGATGAGAATTATAAGAAAATTTGTTTTGGCAGGATTATTGTTGGGATTGAATGCTATGGCTTTTGCTCAAGACCATCAACATCATGATGGTTGTACAGGCAATCATGATCATGCTGCTAATGCACAACATGTATGTGGTGGCGAAGCTGCTAAGGCTATGAAGCCTCAAGCTAATATGGCTCCTCAAACCATGGCTTTTCAAAACGACATCTATGCTGCTATAAACACAGTGGATAATACTATTGATATTATCTCTTTTAAAGATGACTCTCTACAACGTACTCAACGCCATTTGGTTGACCAACTTGTAGGTCGTCATGATTTGGCATTCGTATTTGTTCCTAAGAGTGTTGCCGTTTACGGACATCAAATCGTTTACGTAGCTGCATCGCGCGACAGCTCTTTGCTTCGCGTTCTTACTCCTTGTGGAAAAGTGCTTAACGAAGTGAAATTCCCCGGATACGTTGATGCTTTCAGTTATTGTGCCTGTGGTCAATTTACAGCTACAGGTATGAATGATGCCGGATATACTTTGTTGGTTTCTAAAAACTTGAACGGCGATATGTCGAAGATAGCTTTGGATGAAGATTCTTTCGTCAACTATCGTAAACCTAAAAAATCAGAAGAAATTGCAACAGCCGACCCTATTGGTATGGGCTTAACAGTTGCTTCTGTATCGGTAGTATTTTTGGTATTGATATTCTTGGCTATCATATTCACTCAATATGGCAAAATGCTTATGAATATCCAAAAGAAACGTGCTGTTAAAGCTGCTGCTGCAACTACCCCTGCTGCAACTACTCAAGCCGCTTCATCTGTTGATGTATCTGGCGAAGTATATGCCGCTATAGCTGCCGCTGTACACTTGTACCACGACGAATTGCACGACGAAGAAAATACTATCATTACCATCCAAAAGGTAGAACGCTCATGGACTCCTTGGAATGCTAAGTATTACAATATGAATCAATATTTTAATAAAAGACGATAAGTCAATAAAAAAGAACAAAACAAGATGAAAAGTTATAAATTAAATATAAATGGTTCGAAATATTCCGTTGATATTAAAGAAGTAGAAGGCCAAGAAATAAGCCTTGAAGTAAACGGAACTCCATATACAGTAACTGTTGACAAAGAATTAAAGCCAACAAAAGCTGCTGCTCCTAAGGTTGTAAGCAAAGCTGCTACTCAAGCTACTGCAGGTGTTGTGCCTCCTGCTGCAAAAGCAAAAGCTGCTACAGTAAACTCTCCACTTCCTGGTACTGTATTGAAAATCTTTGTAAAAGAAGGTGACAAAGTTACTGCAGGTCAAAAAGTGGTATTGTTGGAAGCTATGAAGATGGAAAACAACATCGAAACCGACTACGCTGGAACAGTTACAAGCGTTAAAGTTAGCGAAGGCGATTCGATAATGGAAGGTGATGTACTAATAACTATAGGAGAATAACTAAGATGATGACTTTAGCCGCAGGTGGTTTTATGGAATTTATGCAAACTCAGATGGTTCAATTTTGGAACTATACTGCTTTTGCTAACTTCACATGGGGACACCTTGTAATGATTTTTATCGGGCTTATATTTATTACTTTGGCTATCACCAAAGAGTTTGAGCCCCTATTGCTTATCCCTATCGGATTCGGTATGATATTGGGTAATATTCCATTCTTCCCCGGATTGAAAGTAGGTATTTACGAAACGGGCAGTGTGCTTAACATATTGTACCATGGTGTACAAAATGGTTGGTATCCGCCTTTGATCTTCTTGGGTATCGGTGCTATGACCGATTTCTCCGCACTTCTATCTAACCCTAAACTTATGCTTATTGGTGCTGCTGCTCAGATAGGTATCTTTGGAGCTTACATCATAGCATTGGCATTGGGTTTTACTCCTGCCGAAGCTGGTGCAATCGGTATCATTGGTGGTGCTGACGGTCCTACAGCTATATTCATTTCTTCGCAGTTGGCTCCTGAATTGATGGGTGCTATCGCGGTATCGGCCTATTCTTATATGGCTTTGGTACCCGTTATTCAACCTCCTATCATGCGTGCTCTTACTACCAAGAAAGAACGCCTTATCCGTATGAAACCTCCACGCCAAGTATCTAAATTGGAAAAAATTACTTTCCCAATCTTAGGTGTGTTGTTCACCTGTTTCATCGTACCTTCTGGCTTGCCATTGCTTGGTATGTTGTTCTTCGGAAACTTGTTGAAAGAAAGTGGTGTTACTAAACGTTTGGCTAATACTGCAAGTGGTCCTATCATTGATATCTGTACTATATTGATTGGTATCACAGTAGGTGCTTCTACTCAAGCTACTAGCTTCTTGACTCCAAAATCAATAATGATATTCGGTTTGGGTGCCGGTTCGTTTATCATCGCTACATTCTTTGGCGTAGTATTCGTAAAATTCATGAACTTGTTCTTGAAAGAAGGCAACAAAATCAACCCGCTTATCGGTAACTCCGGTGTAAGTGCCGTTCCTGATGCTGCTCGTGTATCAAACTCTGTAGGTTTGGAATACGACAAAACTAACTACTTAATGATGCATGCTATGGGACCAAACGTAGCAGGTGTGGTAGGTAGTGCTGTTGCAGCAGGTATGTTATTGAGCTTCTTGAAATAGAAATTCTTTAAATACTTTAGATTATAAAGCGAGAGAAGAAACCTTCTCTCGCTTTTTTTGTGCATAATCATTAAGTTGATAGTTGTAAATGTTGTTGTAAAGTTTGTTTTATTCTATACCTGATAATAATATCACCCATTTTTATACGCGGTGATAGTGTTATCCTTATCCTTGAATATTATGCTTATAAAATAGTTTTACAATTTGTAAACAGAATACTTGTAAGGGGGGGAGTGGCTGGTTTTATAGAGTTTTCCTTTGCTGTTGTTTTCCTCAGAAAAAAGTTGTACCTTTGTAAATGCTTTAAGATAGCCAATATGTCTGTAACTTATTGAATTATATTAATATTAAATTGATTGAAAGATGAGAAAAACATTTCTATTGATTGGTTTGCTGTTTGCCTGCGTAGTGGCGAACGCGCAAACGACGAGGGAAAAGATAAACAGCATTTCCCCATCGGACTACAAAGGTTACAATCAAGTAACGGTGTTCGATTCTACACAAGTCTTTATGGAAGAGAGTGGTTTGAGCTACGTAAACAACCACCAACTTATCAAGGTGCTTAATCACCATGGTGCAAAGAACAACACTGTGGTAAAGATTGATTACGATCCACAAAGTGCATACGTAGAAATAAAAAAAGTGGTGCTTCATCGTGCCGATGGTACATCGGAGACTATTACCAATCCGGTGTGCGACTATGTGGCACCTGCCCGTATGATATATTGGGGCGCCAGCCAAAAGATGATGGAGATAGGACATCTTATGCCCGGCGATGCCATCGAGGTGTGGACTTTCCGCAAAGGTTTCACCTATGCTTTGCTTGCCACCGACGACGACAGCAAGTATATCCCTCCTATGAAAGGACACTTCTACGATATAGTGCCATTTTGGTCGACACAGCCGATAAAAGAGAAAGTGTATAAAGTGAATGTTCTTAAAAGCAAAGATTTGCAATTTAATGTATATAATGGCGAAGTGGCTAGCAATGTGGCATACGACGGCAACCGTGTTATTTATACATTCACTAAAAAGAATATAACTCCGATTAAACGCGAGCCATCGATGGTGGCAAGTAGCGACGTAGAAACCAAACTGCTTTTATCTACATCGCCAAACTGGGAAGCAAAATCGATGTGGTTTTATGGTGTAAACGAGGATTATGGCAGCTTTGAAAGCACTCCTGAGCTTACACAAAAAGTAAAAGAACTGCTAAAACCGGCCAAAACAGAGCTTGATTCTATAAGCATTCTTACCCACTGGGTGGCCGACAATATGCGTTATTCGGGAATAAGCATGGGCGAAGGCGAAGGTTTTACACTACATAATGCTAAGATGAACTTTACCGACCGTTGTGGCGTTTGCAAGGACAAAGCGTCGTTGCTTATCGCTATGTTGCGTGCTGCAGGTTTTGAAAGTTATGCCGCAATGACTATGGCCGGCGAACGTATCGACCGTATACCTGCCGACCAATTCAACCATAGCGTTACCGTGGTGAAACGCAGAAACGGCAGCTACGAACTTCTCGATCCTACTTGGGTGCCTAATGTAAGAGAACTTTGGAGCAGTGCCGAACAGCAACAAGGCTATCTTATGGGATTGCCAAACGGTGCCGACTTGATGGAAACACCGATATCGGCTCCCGAAAACCACTATTTGAGAATAAACGCAAAATCCGAACTAAAAGCCGACGGAACATTGGTTGGCGAATTCACTATCGAGGCCGAAGGTCAAAGCGATGCTGGTGTGCGTGGCGTGTTTTCGGCCAGATATAGCGAATGGCAACGTAATTTGGAAGTGGAGTTGCTTAAGGTAGACCCCCGTGCAGAGATTGTTTCGGTGAAATATACCAACCCCGAAGAATATCTTAAACAACCTGTAAAGATAATATATAAGTACAAGATTCCAAACTATGCACGCGTAAGTGACGACGAAATAATATTTGTGCCACTATCGGCCAAAGGCTTGTTTACTCGCGCTATGAACCATTTGAGAATAAACACCAACATAGAAGAACGCAACTATGCGTTTAAGGACCGCTGTTCGAGACTTGTAGAAGTAAAAGAAGTGGTGGTACTTCCTGTTAAACCGGCAGCCGACAAAGTGATTTTGCCTCAAAGCGAAACAGTGAAATCGGAATATGTAAACTATCAAGGCGGATATGCTCAGAGCGGAAAAACACTTACATTTGAACAAACAGCATCGTATGGAAAACGTGTATACGAAGCAAACGAATGGAGCGACTTCCGCAAGGCTGTGGAAGCTCAAAAGAAGTTTTCGACAGAACATGTTGTTGTTAAAACAAAATAGTTACTAACTACTTAAATGCATCATACAATGAGAAAATATATAATAATATTGTTGGCTGTGGCAATGACCAATGTGGCTTTTTCGCAAAAAGACGCCAACTACAACAAAATAAAGCGTAGCTATACCGTCAATAGCGATGGTACTATCGATTATAATTACCGCAAAGAACTAAAACTAATATCGTTGCGTTCGTTTTTCAGTGTCTATGGCGAAACCTTTATCGTATATAACCCTGAATTTCAGAAGTTGAAAATTAACGAATCGTACACTGTCCGTAAGGATGGCAGCAAAGTGCAAACACCTACCAATGCTTTTGTAGAACAATTGCCATCTACCTGCACCAATTGTCAACGTTACAATGGCATTCGCGAAATGGTGGTGGTGCACACAGCGTTGGAATACGACGCCACTATTGTACTCGACTATACCATTACCTCGACTGCCACCGACTTTAGCGAAGTGATAGACTGGGTAGAGAATGCTCCTATCGATAACTACGAGGTAAGCGTAACTTTACCACAAGGCAAAAAACTATACTACGATATGCAAAACTCTACAGCCAAACCAACCGTAAAAGGCAACACCTATACTTGGAATATGAAGAAACTAAAACAGTCGGCTGCAGAGTACTATGCTCCTTCGCAACGCGAGCTTTATCCTGTGCTATACCTATCCACCAAAAGCATGTCTGATGAAGTGCCAATGGATTCGCAATTAAATGAATACAACTCTCTGATAAACTCACTAAAGGTAGCCGGCGACAAAATGAAAACTGCTGTGGCTATCCGAAACTATGTGGCAAACTACATAAACCACAACAATATACCTTTGGCACTTGTCAACAACAAAGTATCTACAAGTGTGCAAACACTATCGTCGGGCTGTGGAACTACTATGGATAAGGCCGTGCTTGTTAGAGATATGCTTATGGAAGCAGGTTTCGAAGCCTCATTGAATATTCCTACCACAATACACGAATGTGCCAACGGCAATTTCGCCACCATCGATGAAGACAATGTAACGGTTTCTGTAAAAATAGACGGAAAAACTTACGATATGTCGCCTATAAGCACAGCCGAACCGGTGCAATGTTTAAAGGAAAAACGTATAAGTCATTTTTCTAATTCCTCTTTAAATTTGGCTGATACAAATATTAGAGTGCAAGCTCAAATCCAAGTAGATAACGCAAAAGCCAAAGATGTAGAAAAATTAAAATTAAACGTTTTGGATACAGAAAACGAATACTACAACTTCAGTGTGCCACAATGCGGTATCGATATATTGCCCGAATATCTGACATCGAAACGCTCTACTCCGGTAGTGTGTGGCAAAACAAACGAAAGTTATAGCTTTAATATCCTTTTGCCCGAAAACGTAAAGTATATAGGACAGCCGGTAGATATTAAGTACGAAAAACCTTTCGGTAGCATAGAAATAAAGATATTCCAAAAGGAAAATACATTGGTTGTGGAACGTAAACTGACTATAACCGACGAACAAATAAGCGTTAAAGACTACAAAGCATTCCGCCAAATGATGATAGATTGGAACAATCCGAACTACACAAACATAATGTTTAAGTATGAAAAATAGTACTTCAATATTAGGCAAATTAGATTGTTGAAATTCCAAGAATGGAAATGATTTACTGAGATTAAAGGAAAGTTTTTTATGCCCTAAGGCGATGAAACAATATACTGAGTTTCGTCGCCTTTTTTGTTTTTCTCTATCAAAATCCTCTTTTCCCCCACCACAAAACTTCTCTACCCCCACTACAAAACTTCTTTTTACCCCCTGCAAAAGTATATCCCAAGGCTTGGGACGAATATCTCAAGGCTTGGGACGAATATCCCAAAGCTTGGGACGAATATCCCAAACTTTGGGATATAGAAATATGGCGGGTTTTGCTAACTTTTATAGCGGGTTTTGGTAACTTTTATGGTAGGGGTAGTTTTAGATGTTGCCTAACATATTCGTGATATTTATAATATCGTGCACCGTAGAGACGTGCTGTGGCACGTCTCTTGCGGTATGGCATAGTTGGAGACTTTCGAGACGCAACGTGATGCGTCTGTACGATCGGGGGAATATTGTTTGGTTTAAAATATTCGGGTGTATTGTTTTTGGGGAATAAAATATTATGCAACCGTAAGCAAAAGCATGGTAATGTTTTTTTAACCGGACTATTTGGGGTTGATAAGCACAAGTTGTTTGCATTTTTTGTAAAAAAAAGAATAAAAAGTTTTGCTATATCAAAAAATGTTTGTATATTTGCACCGTAATTGTGCAATGGTATGTGTTTGGATTTATGTGTCGTATACTTGTTGCAGAAACATTGTAAATAACTAAAAACCATCATTATGAAAGCAAAGTTATTTATACTGATTATGCTCTGTTGTGGAGTGCTGAAGTCGCAAGATATTGCTAAACTTGGCGGT
>JAFZFU010000113.1 GCA_017555745.1 Bacteroidales bacterium | reverse complement strand
CATTTCGGACTTGGCTTCTACTCCGCTTTTATGGTTGCCGATAAGGTGGAAATAAGAACTAAATCCTACACCGATGCTCCTGCTGTAGAATGGATGTGCGACGGTTCGCCGGAGTATACCATGAAAGAAATTGACAAAACAGAACGTGGTACCGACATTATTCTGCACATCGCCGACGACTCTAAGGAGTTTTTGGAAGAAAACAGAATACTTGATTTGCTAAAAAAATACTGTCGTTTTATACCTGTGGCTATATGCTTTGGCGAAGAAAGCTACTGGGAAAATTCCGAAACTGAAAAAGACAAAGATGGAAATCCTAAGAGCATAGAAAAGAAACGCCCAAGAATAATAAACGACACTAACCCTGCATGGAAAAAGAAACCCGCCGACCTTACCGACGAAGACTATCGTAAGTTCTACCACGAACTATACCCTATGAATTTCGAAGATCCATTGTTCCAAATTCATTTGAACGTGGACTATCCTTTCAACCTTACAGGTATTCTTTATTTTCCAAAAGTAAAACGCACCATCGATCCAAACCGCAACAAAATACAACTATATTGCAACCAAGTGTTTGTTACCGACTCGGTAGAAGGTGTGGTGCCTGAATATTTGATGCTTTTGCATGGGGTGTTAGACTCGCCGGATATTCCTCTTAATGTTTCTCGCTCCTACTTGCAAAGCGACAGCAACGTGAAGAAAATATCGTCGCACATAAGCAAGAAAGTAGCCGACAAACTTGAAGAACTATTCAAAAACAACCGCGAAGACTTCGAAGCTAAGTGGGACGACCTGAAGATATTCATTGAATATGGTATGCTATCGGAAGAAAAATTCTACGACCGTGCCGAAAAGTTCTCACTTTTGAAAAATACCGATAAGGAATTCTTCACCTTCGAAGATTATAAAAAGAAAATAGAACCACTACAAAAGGATAAAGACAAAGTGCTTGTGTACCTATATGCTACAAACGTAGAAGAACAACATGCCTACATTGCCAAGGCCAAAGCCAAAGGCTACGATGTGCTACTGATGGATACAGTGCTTGACAACCATTTTGTAAACCTACTGGAACAAAAATGGAAAGACACCCGTTTTGTACGTGTGGATAGCGATGTGGTGGAAAAACTTATACCTAAGGAAGATAGCATTCCCGAAAAACTATCCAAGGAAGAGCAAGAAAAACTTAAACCTATCATAGAAAACGAAATAGACAGCAAGAAATACACCGTAATGTTGGAAAGCTTGGAAGAAACCGATTCACCAATGCTTATCACCCAAAACGAGTTTATGCGTCGCTACAAAGAAATGTCCATGATGGGTGGCGGTGGAATGAGTTTCTATGGCGAATTGCCGGAATCGTACAACTTGGTGGTAAACATCAACCACCCACTTGTTGGCGAAATACTTAACGACACCGACGAAGAACACCAAAAAGAACTCGTACACCAACTTACCGACCTTGCACTTCTATCAAACGGTTTACTAAAAGGCGAAGCCCTTACTAACTTTATAAACCGCAGTGTGAAGATAATAAAATAGAGTTTTGTTTTTATTTTTCATTTTTTGTGGCAGTCCCCCCTATAACGAGGACTGCCTTTTTTTATAGTCTACACTCGGTCAGACAACACGGATTTTTTAGAACTCCATCATACTAAAACCGACGTTTTATAGTTTATATAGGACATAAAATATATCATAAATGAAACGAATCGTATCCCTAATAATATTATCCACTATATGTGGCTTCGTTTTTTCGCAAAACATAGGCTTGGGCAAATGGCGCAGCCATTTCTCGTTCGACAAGCTATACAAGGTAATACCGGCCGACAACCATATATACGGCCAAGGAGCCTTGGGTCTCTTTTGCTACGACGACGATGAAAAAACCGTAAGCCTCCACACCAAAATAGAAAATCTCAACGATGTGGACATAAGCACCGTAGCCTACGACTTCGACACCAAATGTTTGGCCATTGCCTACAAAAACTCCAACATCGACCTGATGATTAACGATGTGGTATACAATATCTCGGACATCAAGCGCAAGGAAATAAGTGGCGACAAAGCCATATACAACATCAGTTTTGCCAACAAAAAAGCATACCTTGCCTGCGGTTTCGGCATAGTGGTCATAGACATTGCCCGGAAAGAAATATTCGATGTATACTATCTTGGACAAAACGGCACATATCTAAAGATAAACGATATAGCCTTTACGCCCACATCCATTGTGGCGGGCACCGACGACGGCGTAATGTACATCGACAAGCAAAACCCATTCCCCAACATTGCCGACAACTGGACCCACGACACCGTTTCGGTATTGGCCCACCAACAAGTATGCGACCTACATGTGTTTGACAACAAACTGCTGGCCACCACACGCCAAGGCATCGATAGTTGCACCATATACACCCACGAAGGCGACGACCATTATATGCCATGGATAATAGGCAACATCAAATCGGTCGAGAGCACAACCAACGAAGTGGTGATATCGGCCTACGACCGTGTGATGATTTACGACCGCAACCTACAACTCAAAACCGAAGTAAAAGAAAGCAACACCTCGTGGTTTTCGATGGCTGCCATGCACGCCGCCATCGACCGCCAAAACAAGTTATGGATAGCCCACGAATGGGCCGGAATGGTTATCTTTCGCGACTACACCAACAAAAACATCGAAACACTAAAGCCTTCCGGACCGCGCAGCGACGACGTATACAACCTATCGCCATACAATGACGGTGTGATATTATCGCCGGGTAGCCGAAGAGGCGACTACTTTGTGGAAGCCAACGTGGCTACATATCAAGACAACGAATGGACCAACCTCGACGGAAGTGCGTGCAAAGACACTTCGTGGAACATACTCGACGTAGTGATAGACCCTACAAACAAAAAAAGAATGCTTGCCGCATCGTGGCGCAACGGAGTAATGGTGATAGAAAACAACAAAGCCATAGAACTGTACAATGAACAAAATACCGACAACGTTTTATCGGCCTACACCGAAGGCAACTACCGTTCGCTGAGAGTGGGGGCATGTGCAGCCGACAAATATAAAAACGTGTGGTTTACCAACTCGCTAAAAGAAAACGGTCTGGTGGTGCGCCGTAGCGATGGCAGTTGGCAGGCTTTCAACACTCGCAATGTGGTAACAGACGAGATATTCCGTATATTGGTAGACAGCGTATACAACTATAAATGGTTTTATGGCGATGGCAACCGAATATATGTCCACGACGGCGAAGAGCGCATGGCATACATAAACCCCAACAACGGCAGCAAACTCGAAACATCGAAGGTAAACTGCGTAGTGCAAGACCACACCAACGAACTATGGATAGGTACCGACAAAGGCATAAAGGTAATATACAACACATCGGCAGCATTCAAAAATGGTGGCAACGGCGAGTTATCGCCCATCACATGCAACAATATATTATATAGCGAAGACGACATAGTGGAATATCTATTGGCCTACGAAAATGTAAGTTGCATAGCCGTTGACGGTGCCAACCGCAAATGGATAGGCACCGCATCGGGGGGAGTATTTCTTGTGTCGGAAAATGGTTTGGATCAACTGCAACATTTTTCGGAAAACAACAGCCCGTTGCCTTCCAACAAAATAGTATCCATAGCCATATCGCCCGAAACCGGCGAAGTGTTTATAGGCACCGCCAAAGGCTTGGTATCGTATAGAGGCACTGCCACCTACGCCACATCGCAGCCAAACCAAGAGATATATGCCTTCCCCAACCCAGTACGTCCCGAATACAACGGCAATATAGCCATAAAAGGATTTACCCGAAACGCCATAGTGCATATAACCGATGCTGCCGGAAAGGTGGTATACAGCACTCAGGCTCACGGAGGACAAGCTATATGGAACGGAAAAACAAACCAAGGCATACGAGTGGCAACAGGTGTATACTATGTGTTTGCTTCCGACCAAAACGGGAAAAACATTTCGGTAGCAAAAATATTGTTCGTAAACTAAGCTCTTACTATGATAGCCAACACCAAAGGGTTTGTATTACGCACCATACCATATTCCGAAAGCAGCGTGATAGCCAAGATATTTACGCAACACGACGGATTGCAATCTTTTATTATAAAAGGAGTGCGCAGTAGCAAAGGACGAAACAAACAAAACATGTTGCAACCTCTATCGTATATTGACTTTACATTCTATCAAAACAGCAAAGCTGAAATAAAATACATAAAAGAGATAAAGCCTGCCAAGCAGTGGTCATCCATACCATACGACTACACAAAGACATCGATATTATTCTTTATGACCGAACTGCTATATAAAACTGTTCGCGAAGAAGAAGAAAACCACACAATGTTTCGACACATACTAAACTCCGTTTCGACATTAGACGAGCAAAACGAAGCACTTGCCAACTTCCCAATAGCATTTATGCTGTCTACGGCCAAACACTTAGGCATAGTGCCACTCAACAACTACGACAGCCAACATACCATATTCAGTATGCACGAAGGACGCTTTGTAAACGACAATCCTTTGAGTTACGCACAACAACAAACTCTGCTAAATAAAGATACCAGCCTTGTGTTACACCAATACCTATCCACAGTATCGCCTACGCCCACTCCCCCATTTGCTTTACGCATGTCGGTACTTACGGCATTGCTGGACTATTATAAAATACACTTCAACGACCTACGCGACTTCCAATCGCATCTTATATTACACGAAGTATTACAATCTTAAACTTCTAAACAACGATATTGTATACCAAACTACAACACATTGCCATTGTAGGAATATATATTCCGCTTGGTATTTACCATCACAGCAAGAAAGAACACATTGAGTTTACTCATATTCGTTTGTTTCTCATTAAACATATTTCTTAATTACCTGTACATCCCGTAATATGGTTTGTACATTGATTTTTAGGTCTAAGCCAATATTCTTTATTATCCAACCAAAGTATTTTTACCCATTTGCTTTCCAAATCCACATCTACTACTCTTAATATACCGGTATTTTCATTCCACCATTCTCTACAACTAAAAGAAAGAGCTGACTTTGTTGCATTAATGCTATCATACAATTCTACATATTCGCCATAGTGTACATGTGAATATACTGCCAAATTGTCCTTGTATATCCACCCCGTAAAATAGACAACATTCGTACCGCCTTTATAAAAGTTCCCTTCATCTCTCCAAACTTCAACTTTAAGCATATTATCAATATTCTCGTATACTGTCAGATTCCACCACATAGCATCTGCTGAATCTGCAGGTGGGTTTAAAGTATGTATTATTTGTTTGTTCTCTCCAATGGTATCATAGATATATGTATATTGGTATTCCGAAAATAATATTACTTCCATTTTCTCGGGAATATACTCCGGTCTTTGCTCATGGGGTTGCTCTTGCGAATAACCACTGTTTATCCACAAACCTACTAATACTAAAACAAGATATTTATATCTATTCATTTGGTATTTTATTTCTTAATAAACATATTTCTTAATTCCCTGTACAAGTTGTAAAAGGATTTGTACACTGATTTATTTGAGATACCCAATAGTATTTACCATCATTCCACTTTATTTGAACAAATCCATTACCCATATCTACATCATAAACTTTATATTCGCCATTAATTTTATCCATGCTTACTGCGATAGACTCACTATTTTCATTTGGCATTTCATATAAATATATCTTTTTATCGCTATGACAAGTCAACCATATACCGGTGTTTTCTAATTGTATCCACCCGGCTACATATTGTCCTTTTACTCCTTCAAATTCCATTTCTACAAAATAAAATCCATTTTCTTTTCTCCGAACAATAATACCCCACCTCAATTCATATTCATAATAATCCGACACTTTGGCCACCTCTTTTTTATCTATAGTATTTGTATCGTAAACGGTTATACTTTTATTATCAAGAATAAACAAACTTATCGGATAAAGTAAAGATGTTTGAGAAACAGCACCCAATGGTGCTACAATGCTCAACATAAGAATTATTTTCCTCATTGCTCTACCATTTATTTGTTTAAATCCGTCCTAATATCCCAATTTGTATTTAGCTTGATTAAATCCTCTACTGTAAAAGATTCAACTGTGTTATCATCTTTCCATAATGTTACAACCATATCTTCATATTCGGCATCAAAATATATTGTTAAAGACTCATCAACCTCGCTATATTCAATGCTATTAATCGTTAATGTCTTGGAAACAAAATCATCAGCATACAAAAACTTTACTGTATAGTTTTTACCACGTTGTATGGTTGTTGAAATTTGAGAACTTGCCAAAACAGAATATGTATGCAGTATTACAGAAGTATTCAGCCAAGAGTCTATATCATGTACCGATTTCGAATTGATATAAAATTGCCGTGGTTTAAGAAAATCATCTTCCGTCTTTGAATCTATTCTTATTAAATGTAGTGTATCATTGCCTTGTGTAAGACACATTCTATGCCCAAATATCAATTCATGTGGCAATGTATAGGTAAACAAAATAGAATCGCTATTGCTTAATTCCTCTATCAAAACGGCATTATAATCATACAAACAATTGTGTGAAACAATAATCGTATCGTTGTTGTGAGTATACTTTCCGATATATCCAAATTTCCTCGAAAGACATTCATCACTATTATGCAAAAACATAATACTATCGCCTATTATAACACACCTATTATAGTACTGATTTTCATTACTTGCAGCAACATATATTCCATTTGGTATTTGTGCACATAGCGATGTGGTATCACACAACATAATCAAACATACAATTAAAATTTTCTTCATACTAATATTATATGCTTATTTATTATTATTTTTAATGTATCACTTGTATTGTAGGCGGTTGGCTTTGGCGGCGTTCTCTTTCGCTATACTTACAGCCATTGGCATTGATAAAGTGCTGTACTCTTTCGGGATTGAGCTCCTTGTCTTTTATTAAATTCCAACGTGTAATCAGTTTAGCAACGGTTTCTTCTTTAAGTATCAATGGTGAATCTATTTCTGCTACATCTTGGTAGCCATTAAACGAGAACACCAAATAAACCACCGGCACCCCATTAGGGCGTTGTGGGGTGGTCTTGTCCTTATCGGTAAAGCTCTGCTGCGTAATAGTAATAAGCAAGTCGTTGTTCTCGTTGCTTATAAAAAACTGACAAGTGGTGCTCAGCAGCTTGCAGCCTTCCTTTTCTATGTATGCCAAAGTGTCGCCGTTTACTATCATTTCGCCGTCTTTACCTACGGTTACTTTTTGTCTTTGTGCAAAGCCTGCCATGCTTATAGCCAACAGCATTGCAATTATTAGTACTTTTTTCATGATATTTGAATTTAACTGAAATGATTAACGTAGTTTAGCATAACATTATTATATATCAAGTGCAGAAACTTCTACTTTTTAACAAAATAGTTTCTACAACCCCTCATCAAAAAGATGCGTCTACACTTCGTATCGCATACCGTCGCAGGCTGCTATGGTGTTTGGGAATATGGTTTGAGCTTCCATCACCAGGCTGTCCACTTCGCTGTAGCGTGCCGAAAAGTGAGTAAGCATAAGCCTTTTGGCGTTGGCACTGATAGCTGCTGTGGCTGCCGACAAAGTGGTGCCATGTAGTTTTTCTTCGGCAATGGCAGTTAGCGATTTGTCGAAAGTGCAGTCGAAGCAAAGCAAATCCACGTCTTTGATGTATGGCAACAGGGTGTCGGAGTACAATGTGTCGCAGCAATAGGCATACTTTTTTATAGGCTTTGGCGGTTTGGTAAGCATAGCATTCGGCACCACAGTGCCATCGGGCAATGCATAGTCGGCACCGCTTTTTATCCTCATCATATCATCAAAAGCAAGGTTATATTCATCTTTTACGCCACGTTTCAAGTTTAGCAACTGCGGTTGTTCTTCAACCAAAAAACCGAATGTAGGCACCGAATGTATGAGTGGGAAAGCCGTAACCTTACATTTATTATTCTCGAACAGCACCATAGGGTCGTTGCCTTCCATCTCAAAATAGTTGATGTCGTAACCCAACGATGTACCAGTATCCACCAACAAGTTGTCGAGCAGTTGGCGTATACCTTTGGGAGCATATATATTTACGGGTTCCACCCTTGTGCATAAGTGCATCGACGACAGCAATCCCGGCAAGCCGAAAAGGTGGTCGCCATGCAAGTGTGATATAAATATATGGCTTATGCTTTGCATCTTTATCCTGCAACGACGTATTTGGTTTTGAGCTCCCTCGCCGCAGTCGATAAGCATCTTAAAGCCTTCTATGTTCACCACCTGAGCCGAACACTGCCTCATGGCAGTGGGCAGTGCTGCACTGCTACCCAACACCGTCACCGTAAAATCCATACTGCTATAGTGTATTAAAATATATAAGTTCGCCTGTTTGCTCGTCAAACATCGCTTCCAAATCGGTATGAGGCAATTCCATTACGGGTCCATACTGTGCCACCTTCACCTCGTGCTGATAGGTAAAATGCGGAGTTATCAAACTCACCGTTACCAATTCCGGCACACGATAGCGGAAGCCTTTGGAGGCATGGCGGCGTTTCGACGAATATTTAAAGTAGTTTTTGGGCTTTTGTTTCAAAAACTTGTTTACCACATACATCTCGTTTTCGCACCTCAGGTTGCAATATATTATGTCGGCATCCACCACAGTGGAATCCACCACACCTTTATCTTCTGCAAAACGGAAGAGCTCCACTGTTTGGTCGTCAACAATCACCTTCGATAAGTCGGGCTCTATATAAAACACCTCTTTGTATGTACTCTTTACACCTACAAACAGTTGCATATACCTCTGTTCCTGTTCTTCCAATCGGCTGTATACCTCGCTTATCGTCTTCGAGTCGTATTCCGACTCGTATTCGCCATATAGTATCTCCCTCTTCTTGGTACGTATATCCATTATTATTTTGGCTGCAGCCTTAGCCTTATCGTGTAGCGTCGCCGATGTCGCAGTCGGTGCACTACGTCTTGGCTTAGCCATAGCAGTGTCGCTTTCCTCCTCATCGTACTCATCTTCGTCATCTTCGTCGTCGTAGGTTGCAGGCTCGTATAGTATATCCGTAAGGTTTATTCTGCCTGTCTTATTTACTTTCTCTGTAGGTCGGGCAGGCTCTGTCGGTTGCTCTATATAGGTATTTATCGAACGCAACAAACCATTGCGAGTAAGCTGCACCGATATATCAGAGCCGTTGGGCTCTATATAATAATATGCCTCAGGGTCGGGCTTGTTGATGGCGGTTATAGCCACATTGGTTATCTTGTGGATGGCACCTTCGTCGTCGTCGAGCACTATACCCAATAGCTCTTCGGCATATTCGGCATAGGGGCTTGCATCGTAATCGGTCTTTTCTACTATTATATCCACCCTCACCAATGTTTTGGGCAGGGCATACAATATACCGCCGGTCATTTCCTTATCGGCAGCCACCCTGGTGGAATAAACCGAATAAGAACCACTACACGACGACACCACAGCCACCACACACAACAATGCAATATACAAACAAATATTACGTCTTATCATAACAATACTATTATTTACGTTTACGAATAATGAACAATCCCAAGCAGGTCAGCAAGCCGTTGAGCAATATTATCTCGAACCCGAAGCGGTAGCCCCACAGCCATTCTTGCGAGTTGAGTTTAAGAATATAACAAATCACAGGCGAAAGTATTGCCACCACAGGCACATATTTGTCTTTCACCTTATAGTGTGTAAACAAACCAAAGGCATACAAGCCCAACAAAGGTCCGTATGTGTAGCCCGCCACATCAAATATGGTATCGATAAGCGACTGATTGTGGAACGGCTTGAAAGCGATGATAACAAGCAGGTAGAGCATTGCAAACGACACATGTATAAGTTTGCGGAAACGCACCTTTTGCTGTTCGGTGTAGCGTTGGCTTTGGTCGAGGTGTATAAAGTCGTAGTAAAAGGTAGTGGTAAGAGCCGTCAGCGTACCATCGGCACTGGAATAACCTGCAGCCACCAAGCCTACCACAAACACCACACTCGTAAAAGTACTGATCGAAAAAGCCACCGAAGGAAATATCTTGTCGTTGACCACCACCCCTGCCTCGTTAAGCGGAAGAGCAAAACCCGTTTGCTGTGCATAATACAACAACGCACCGCCCAAAAACAAGAACAAAAGATTAACCACCACCAACGAAAGGCTGAAAGTTATCATGTTCTTTTGAGCATCTTTGAGCGTTTTGCACGTAAGGTTCTTTTGCATCATATCTTGATCCAAACCCGTCATTGTGATGGTGATAAACGCACCGCTAAGAATCTGTTTGAGGTAATACTTATTGCTATGCCAATCGGTATCAAACACACGGGTGCTGCCACTGTCGGCCAACTGCGACACCAAACCCACAAACGATATATCCAAATCTTTAAGAATAAACACAAGAGTTACCACCGCCGCCAACAACAGAAAAGTGGTCTGCAAAGTGTCGGTCCATATCACCGTTTTTATACCACCGCGAAAAGTATACATCAATATAATGACTATAAACACCAATGCCGGCACCCAAAAAGGTATGTTCCAATTCTTGAACATAAACTCGTATAATACGAACACCACTAAATACATCCTAAGGGCCGACCCCAAGAGGCGCGATATGATAAAGAAAAGCGAGCCTGTACGCTCCGACACATTGCCTATTCGTTCGCCCAAATAGGAGTAGATAGAAGTGAGGTTGAGTTTATAATACAAAGGCAACAAAACGTATGCAATGGCCAAATAACCCAATATATAGCCCAACACCAACGGTAGATAAGTAAACTGCCCGGTATACACGCCACCCGGCACCGACATAAAGGTAACGCCCGAAAGGCTGGCACCTATCATACCGTATGCCACCACATACCAAGGCGACTTGCGGTTGCCTCGAAAATAAGTATCGTTGGACGCCTTGCGCGAGGTAAGCCATGTTACCAAAAACAACAGCATGGTGTACACCACAAAGCACGTTAAAATAATCGCCGACATAACTGTTTTATTTTTTATAAGTTACCACTATATATTACATATCCTTATCTATATGTTTATCAGGCACAAAGCCAAACAAACCATAAATACATCTGTTTGCAAAGATAATACTTTTAAACTATACACGGAAATAAGTGTTGAAATAATATTAAAAAAAAGGAGAAAAGAGCCTGCAAGCAGTGCACAAAAGGGCAATAAAGCCACTTTTGAACAACACTTTAACACTCGCTTAATATTCTGATAACAATATAAATATGCACCGACAAGCAAAATATCTGACACAAAAGCGCACATAATCGCAAAAATCTGCGTATATTTGCAAAAAATTAATTCACGCATTAAAAATAATATTATTATGGCATTAGCAGTAAACGATACAAATTTTGAAGAACTTGTCATGAAAGCCGACAAGCCTGTATTATTGGACTTTGGAGCCACATGGTGTGGACCTTGCAAAGCATTAAGCCCAATTATCGACGAGATAGCTACAGAATACGAAGGACGTGCTGTAGTGGCTAAAGTAGACGTAGAAGAAAGCCCTACACTATCGGGCACATTCAAAATACGCAACGTACCCACAGTGCTTTTTATCGTAAACGGCGAAGTAAAAGACAAATCGGTAGGTGCTGTTCCTAAAGCCAAACTTACCGAAAAATTAGACGCTCTTTTATAATGACAAGTAAAAACGCATAACAAGAAGTCGGTGTAACAACGGCAGTAAATGCTTAGCCATAGCATCGTTGCCACTAAAAAAAAAGCGCATCGACTTCTTTGTTTTGTTAACCCCCAACCCCCTTACAGCCCGCAATGCCCACACTGCAAAAAGACAATATCGAAGTATACAAATCGCTCGAGCTACTGGCACGGCAGATAGTAGAAGGCTTTATAACAGGTCTTCACAAAAGCCCTTTTCATGGCTTTTCGGTAGAGTTTTCGGAGCATAGGCTGTACAATGTTGGCGAATCAACTCGAAATATAGACTGGAAACTATATGGCAGGACCGATAAACTATTCGTAAAACGATACGAAGAAGAAACCAATCTGCGCTGCCAATTGGTAATCGACAACTCGCTGTCGATGTACTTTCCCACCACCGAAACGCCATCGTTTGAACATCCAAACAAGATAACATTTACGGCATACGCCGCAGCGGTGCTTATAGAGCTGCTGAAAAAACAACGCGACGCATTTGGCTTAACCCTGTTCTCGGACAAGATAGACCTGCAAACCGAATGCCGCTCAAGTTCGGTACACCAAAAATATATGTACCAAATACTCGACAACTTGTTGCAACCCTTTTCGCCACAAAACGGCATAGCCTCAAAAACCTCGATAGCCGAGCCGCTACACCTTATAGCCGAGAAAATGAAACGCCGTTCGCTGATAGTGATATTCACCGACGGATGGGTAAGCCCCCAAGAACAAGACAAAGTGTTTGACGCACTACGACATCTAAAACACTGCAAACACGAAGTAATGCTATTTCACGTCTTCGACCAAGACAAGGAAATAAACCTAAACTATGGCAACCAACCATATCACTTTATAGATATGGAAACCAACGCAAGTGTGAAGATACACCCTTCCGAAATAATGCAACAATACAAAGCAATGGTAGCCACCCAAACAGCCACCATGAAACAACGTGCCATACAATATAAGGTAGACTACATACCCGTAAACATCAACCTCGGTTTCCACCAAGTGTTGCAGCCCTACCTTATAAAACGCAACAGAATGGCATAGCGCCACCTTGCACGGCTATTCCTTTGCCAATACATACACCTTATAATGCTTTCTACCCTTGGTAGAGATACCCGAAGCAGAATCGGCTACAAACTTTTCCAATTCACGATAAGCAGAAGAATAAGTCATTTTTACCATATTGGCATACGATTGAATATCTATATTATTATGCTTTGTCAGGTATGCTTTCAGTTTCTGCAAACGTTCTTCCTTGCTATAAGGCGACTTTTGCAAACGCTTTGTTTCACCTCTCTCCAAGGTACAAGCCATATTTACCTCGTTCAAAAAGTGTTTATCCACCCTGAAATTGATACCCGTAACCTCCAAACTGGTAGCATTACGTTTGGGACCACCATCCTCTATATCCTCTACTTCGCGACCCTTTTTGGGACCAATTTTTAGGCTCACTTGTCCCAATCCCTCTATACTGACGTTGTAGCCGATACTCAAAAAGTGAGTTATCGTCGACGATAGTTGAGCAAGCACAGCTTTGGCCATAGCCTTAGACACACCGGCACCCATATTGGCCATATAATCGACAAGCCTTTCCGAATCGATAAGGCCTACCGCATCTACTTTATAATACGCTTTTGTACTACCAACCTTGTCAAGGTCGGGCATTTCTCGTTTTGTATACTTTATCATAATAGTTCTATATTTATTTTGAGTTATTCCAAAAATTCCGCAGAGATATTTACAAAATAACGTTTAGATATTAGAAAAATTGCTCACTCTTATCAAAAAAAGTATTTTCAAGGCATGAAATAATTCTTTCAAGACTTGAAATAATTCTTTCATGCCTTGAAATGATTCTTTCAAGCCTTTAAAACAATTTTTCAAGTATCCTTACAAAGGTTTTTGATTATATAGAAAAAGGTTTTATAATATGTCTGTGAAGTTTTCAAGATATGTCGACGGCAACGCCGACATATCTCAAAGAACAAACAATCCATAATAGAAAAATATTTCAGTTATATTAGTTTAATTATCAATAAACTATAATATTTAGTGTAAAAAATACACAAAATAATTTGGTAGTTTGGGGATATAGTTGTAACTTTGCGTCAAAATTACACAAATAACAAAACTAACATAACAGACAAATAATGAGCGAATACAGATATAAATATCCCCATCCGGCAGTGAGCACAGATTGCGTTGTATTTGGTTTCGACGGCTACGAGATAAAAGTTCTACTTATAGAACGAGGCATCGAACCCTACAAAGGAATGTTGGCATTTCCGGGAGGCTTTATGCGTATCGATGAAACTGCCGAAGAGTGCGCCATACGAGAACTGAAAGAAGAAACAGGCTTGGAGATAAGCAATATCAAGCAACTTGGAGCATTCAGCGGTGTTAACCGCGACCCACGCGAGCGTGTGGTAACGATAGCATTCTATGCTTTGGCAAAACAATCGGAGGTTATAGGCGGCGACGATGCCGCTGCCGCCCAATGGGTATCTATCAACGATGTGCCACCGTTGGCCTTCGACCACGACTACATACTACGCCAAGCCATGCAACGCATACGCCACGACATACATTTCGAACCAATAGGTTTTGGTTTGCTCAACGAAGAGTTTACCATTGCCGAACTTCAACGACTATACGAAGCAATATTGGGTATACGCTTCGACCGCCGAAACTTTTACAAAAAGATAATGCAGACAGGTATATTGCAAGACGCAAACGAACCCTGCGACACCTATGCAATAAAACCGGAAATAGCCAAAACAACCAATTATTATGGTGCAAGAAAAGAAATGAAAAGCATGAGCATAGACAATCTGTTTATCAAGAAAGCAAAGAACGAAGGCATCCAATTTTGCACAACTGTTCCCAACAACAACACCGAGAATGTAACAGAAATAGAACCCGAAGTACAAAAACAAAACACCATAGGTCGTCCGGGTAAAATGTTCCGTTTCGACAAAGAAGGATACGAAAAGATGAAAAAGAACGGCAACTTCAGATTGGAGTTTTAACACGAAACAAATAGATTAAGTAACACATATAAAATATAAACATTATGAACAAGGATAACAAAATAAAAATTTTCAACCTTATCATACTTGATAAGAGTGGCTCGATGAGTGTAATCAGAAATGCGGCAGTAGATGGTTTCAACGATGTGTTGGAAGGCATACGTGTGGCACAAGCCGAATCGGAATTGCAAGAACACTATGTATCATTACTAACATTTTGCAACTGTAAAAAAGAATACGTATACGACTGTGTTCCGGTAAACGAAGTAAGAAATCTTACTTTGAGGGATTATAATCCATGCTGCGGCACACCACTTTTCGACGCTATGGGCATGGCTCTTAGCAACTTGGTAAGCAAAGTGGAAAACGAAAAACATTCAACTGTAGCAGTAACCATAATAACCGATGGCGAAGAAAACTCTTCGAGAGAATACAATGGCGAATCCATAAAGGCCTTTGTAGATAAATTACAAAAGGAATTGGACTGGAAATTCTCGTACATAGGCACCAACCAAGACGTGGAAGCCATTGCCGATAGTCTGGCTATAAGAGATAGTTTCATGTTTCAGTGTAGCAATGATGGAATGAGAAATGCCTGGAATGAAGAACGCAACAGAAAAAAAATTATGTATTCCAGTATAGATGAAGATATTAGGTATTGTATAAGGACCCCCCTTACAAACGAAGAGGTAACTGAACGAAAAGGCAAAATAAAAGAAATGCTCGAAGAGTTACGCGATAACAGTGGTACTACAACAACCGATTGGGAAAACCACCAAGCATCAGACCGACATAATAGAATTAGACAAATGCTCGAAAAGTTGCGTGGCAATAATAACCGCACTACACCCGGCAATATAAGCTTTTTGGAAAACAACCAAATATTTGTATTTGGCAGCAACGAACAAGGTTTGCATAGTGGCGGAGCGTCACTCACAGCAGTAAAAAAGTTTGGCGCCATAATGGGACAAGGCGAAGGCTTGCAAGGACAAAGCTATGCCATACCCACTATGGAAGGAATAGATAGTATGCGAAAAGCCATAAACCGCTTTATCGAATACGCAAAAGAGCATCCCGAACTGACATTCCTTGTAACCCGCATAGGTTGCGGAATAGCCGGCTACAAAGAAGAAGAAGTGGCACCTCTGTTTGCCGACGCAAAAGATATAAGTAACATATATCTGCCAAGAGGATTTTGGAATAAGATAAACTAGCTAAATTAGTAATAGTATGAGTTTGAATAAAACATTAAGCCCTCCAAATTTACCACTAAAAGATTACGAGTCTTTTATAGAAAGACGACATTTTTGGGACGATTTTGCTTGTGAATATAATGATTATACGCAAGAAGAAAAATTGGTAATACTTGCAAGATTTGTAAATATCGGTGGGAACTTAATGAAAGTTATTAAACAATATTCCCAAAACCATGATGGGATTTATCGCAAACGCATACATTGGGCAATCTTACATTATATATGGCGATTGATAATGGGCAACAATTCTATAGATTATTCAGCCATTGTTGTAGACAGAATCAAATGTTTAGACAACAACGAACTCATACAACTACTAACCGAAGAGCTAAAAAAGCGAATAGAAAAGGATTGTACTTCTACAATTAATATATCCACTAGCAACATTAACGAAACAGAACATTGGGTAATATCGGACAAAGAAAAATATAACGATGAAATACTTGACAAAATAGAACGCAAACATTGGCAAACACATCCCAAAGAACTCTACTCGACATATCTGAGAAAAAGCAAACGTTGGGAGAACAAAGTTTGCTTGTTTTAGAAGTTACAAATATTTATGGAGAAAGATCATGATAACAATTCAAGAATTATTAGATAAACGAGGACTGCAAGAGTATAAGAAAATAAAACTTGTCAGACACAAAGATGCAAGATTCGACATCTACGATATGTATCGCCACAACAGAGAGGCATTCTTGGAATACCAATCACGACAAACCAAACCGGTGTTTCACAACACAGAGTGCATTGTCAGTTTTATTGGTGAAGAAAGTAATAGAGCAAGATTTGTTGGTGTATATAAAATTATAGCGATACACGAGTTTGCAGAAAACGACCCGAAATCTAATGGCGATAAGTATTTATACGAAGTAGAAGAGGTAATCGGATTTGAAGACTTGAAAGAACGCGTTATTATAAAATGGGAAAATGCAATATCGTGGCATCAATGGTACAAGAATGAAATGGAGGTTATAGAAATATCACCGGGACTAAGCCACAAGCAATTTACCGATTATATGGATTTCGAGTTATCGTTCGATGAACTATCAGACATTATAAACAACGGCTACCCCGATTGGAAGAAAATGCTATCGGTAGTATATGGTGTATATGTCATCTGCGACAATAAAACCGGAAAACTATATATTGGTTCTGCTTATGGCGAAAATGGCGGTGTGTGGGGACGATGGTCCGATTATGTAAAAACCAATGGACATGGAGGTAATAAATCATTGAAAGAATTAGTGGATAATGATGCTAATTATGCCCAAAACTTTACGTTTTCGCTTGTTATGGTAATGTCAAAGAGCAGTACAAAAGAGGCAGTAATTGCCAAAGAGCAAGTATTCAAACGCAAGTTCGGAACCATAATGAATGGACTAAACAATAATTAGATATTGCAACAAATAATTTGCTCTCACTTAATCCAATCCCCTACACATCGACAATATGATATGTAGGGGATTTGTGTATGTTATATATTTTCATTATCAAAACATTATACCACATACTTCAAAATATCCACAAAATAGTTTTGCCAAATAGGAAAATATTAGTAATTTTGCATCACCAAACCAAGTGTTCGGTTTGATAAAAGAAGGCGGGATTGCTTTGTTTAATTGCAGATATAAAACTTTTATCAAAGCAAAACCAAGGCTTCACTTTCTTTTTCTGTGTATATGTTTAACCTGCTAGAGCCAGCAGAAACAAAAATTATCAATAATACTGATGAAAAGTTTAAAGTACTTTTTTGTAGCAATATCGTTCATGCTTATGTGTTCGATAAGCCAAGGACAACGTATTGCAGTCATAAATTTTAATGCCGGTGCCGGCATATCTCAAAACGATGTAGATGGAATTTCATCCATCTTTAACACCTATTTTATGCCCAAAGGTTATACCCTTGTAGAACGCACACAAATAGATCGCGTTATCAACGAGCAAGGTTTCCAACGTGGAAGTTTCACACAAACCGAAATGGTTCGTTTGGGTGAAATACTTAATGTATCGAAGGTTGTAGTAGGTGATATTTCCATAATAATGGGCGAATACAATGTTGATGTGCGTGTGGTAGACGTACGTTCGGGATCTATTGTAGCCAAAGATGGTATGTCGTGGAACAACAACAATTCGTACCGCGAAATGATGAAACAATTGGCCGACCGCATCTCGGCACAAATAGAAGCTTTGCCTATGGATAGAGAACCCGAAAAGGCTATTAAACTTGAATCGTCGCAATATCGCAAAACAGGCCACTATCTAAGTTTTGCAGCCGGTCTTCCTCACTACTTTACCATTGCTTATAGATACCAAATGACCCCAAGTATTGCTGTAGGAGCAGGTGCCGGTTTTGGCGATGTTAGTTGTAATCAGACATCGTATTGGTTAAACGAATCTAACGTTTGGGAATACTGTTATAGTTATCCTGATGGCAGTAGTGGAGTTGTTCCAATATTCGCCGAAATAGATCTTAGAACACCCAAGCACAAATGGAGTTTATTCTTAAACGCAAAACTAGGATTTAATATCTACACAGAACCGGAAAAATTTGAAGATTACTATTTTGAAAATGCTAACAATGATCAATACTTCTATGACTTTGACTCACCTAATTTGCTTCACATCTCAGCAGCATTGGGTGTGAGTTACAAATATCTTAATTTTGGTATAGGCTATAGTAATAGCATAGCTTATGATGTGGAAGAGTTTCCATACTTATTCCTATCGTATTCACTACCTTTAGAGACACTATTCTAAAGAGCATACATACAGATACAACAAGAACAATCCCCTACATACCGGCAATATCGTATGTAGGGGATTATTGTTTGTTATATAATAGAAGGTATTATCTATCGCATACGACGGATGGAGGAAAGAGTGTGGGTATACGCTTGTCTATCGGCATTGAATATCCCTTTATCATCTATAGTGTCTATCCTCACCTCGCCCGACGCGTGTATTATTTTGTTACTGCCCATATAAATACCTACATGTATTATCTTTCCACTGTCGTTCTTGAAGAAGCAAAGGTCGTTTGGTAATGCTTCCGAAATACTATCTACACCGCAACCTTGCAAAACTTGCTGCGAAGCATCTCTCTGCATACTATATCCGGCCACTTTGAACAACGTTTGCACAAATCCCGAACAGTCGACTCCCAAACATGTCTTACCTCCCCACAAATAAGGAGAGCCCAACCAGTGCTGTGCAATAGTCTGAATATCCAATTGGTCTGCAACAGTATTTGGCATATATTCAACGCTTATTCCATTCGGAATACTATCACCGGCGCTTGGCAATCTACTACCCATTGGCAACAAAAGTCCACGATTATTCACTTGTACGACTGTCAACAATTCCTGCTGTACAGCAGACCATGCTTTCACTTTTTCGCAATCTTCCATCGACAGGAAACACAACTGCTTGGTATCTACCCAACCTCTATAGCCATCAAAATCGGCTACTATCAAAGTCCATTTCTCGGAATATTCTTCTACCACAAAGGTATCACCAAAAAGGAGTTGCGACACCATCTCGAATCTATCCGAAGCCTCGGCACGCATAGGCACCACAGGCAAAGCACAAAAACCATACTTCATAACGACACTCTATATTTGTTTCAATTCGATGGCTCGCACCACTCTTTCTATAAGATTGTCCTTTTTATTATTTACAGGATCGTATTCGGCTTTGAGGTCGTAGCCAAACACTTTGGCAAATGTCTGATAGAAAAACGCCCTGAAACTGCCACGCAACTCCTTAACCAAAACATAGGAGGAGCTACCCGTTTCGCGATCCACAAGTTTGATGAGCAAGTTTCCTTGCGAGAAGGTAAGTTTCTTCAGTTTTTCGCCATATTCTTCTTCTATCTCTTTTTCGGCTTCTTTAATAAATGCCTTACGCTCACGCTCCGACAGTTGAAGCATTCTGTTATTAAGATCGTAAAGTTTTGTTTTTGCCATTTTGGCATATGGCAATACTATCTTGGCATTACGTATCAGTTTCTTATTCTTCCGTATCTCTTCGGGAGTAAGCAAATTTCCGGTCGATACAATCCTCACTTCTTTCAGTGTTATCGATGGTATGGTGTCGTTGTTTTCTAGTACCACAGCCCTACATACTATACGGGGCTTGGCGAAAAACTTTTGAGCAAACAAACCGGTGTTTGCCATACAAAACAGCAAACAAAGCACCAAATAAATACTATGTCTCTTATCCTTCATATTGTCATATTTATATTGTTTTCAATGGTAATAAGCAGTAATATAACCAGAAAAGGCCGAAAATATTATTCAACCGAACAAAAATTTATTGGGCGCATATCGGGCCGATAGTCGAACTCTTTTTATTGTTTTATGTGAATATGGTATTCATAGCGGTTGGCGCAACTATAGGAACTGCCCAAAGATAAAAAAGGCCACAAGTCTTCGAAACCCAATGTTTCTTAGAATTGCAGCCTTCCGATATTATGAATTGAGGAATAATCTTATCGTAGAAGCAATATACTACCTGCCTTTTCTCTTATGGTATTAGGATCTTTCTTAGTCGAGAAACGTATCAAGTATACATAGTTTGCTTGCGGACATTTTTCACCCACATTGCGTATTCTACCATTCCAACCTCTGTCGTTGTTGTGAGTTTGTAAGTCACTAACCTCGTATACCAACAAACCTGCACGCGAGTAGATATACATTTCGAAGTGAGCAACCTTATCCGAGAATATTTCGAAGTTGTTGTTTTGATCTCCATCCGGTGTAAATGTATTTGGAATCCAAACATCATTGTTACAATTGATGGCAATCTTAACACGAGCCGTATCTACGCATTGTTCATACAATTCGTTCCATACTCTCAAAGTTACTTCACCGGTATCCATATCACATGGCATTATAAAGTAGCGTTCTGTAGCAGCATCATCTTCTATTACTCTGTGGTAACGGTGAGTAGGATTGTTAGACAAGAATTCCCATGCACGACCGATATTTCCCACACTCATATCGCGGAAGAATACTTCCAAGTTATCAGCGTCTACTTCGCGTGGGTTAGAGTACAACTTAGCAACAAGCGGTTGAGTTACATATACGAATGTAGTTGCAGTCGTTTTACAATTATACGGAGCTATATCGGCTGTTACAGTATAAGTTGTGCTTATCAATGGTCTTACCACTACGTTCGAATCGGTATTTTGACCTATCAAAGTAGTATCCACAGGCTCTGCTTCCCACAAGTACGAGTTAGCAGTCGGACTCGATGCTCTCAACAAAATATTGTTACCATAACACAAACTGGTATCCGGTGTCAATGACAATGTTGGGTGATCAAGAACGGTTAAATTCATAGTTACAATAGTATCACAACCGTCGGGATTCTTAAATTGATATCTATGTGTATACTCACCTGCTATAGTTTCGGTATATGTATATGTCTTGCCATTAATTTCGATAGGTTCGGTAGTAGCGCCCACACATATTGTTGCATACAAATCACCTCTCAAAGTATCGTTTACGTGAAGATACATACGTGCAACACTATCACTACCATCAGCACTCAACAAATAGTGGCGATACAAACCTGTAGTGCTATACTCCTGACCGTTGAATGTGTATGTAGTACCTGCACAGATGTACACTGTATCTATCGGGCTATACAAAGTATCTGTTGCCAAAAGTGACAAACTGATTACACTATCGCAATTGTACATATTGGCAGCCGACAAAGTAACTGTATAATCGCCTTCATTGTAGAATGTTTCATGATGATATTGATAACCTTCGTTCAACTGTCTGCGAACAACAATTACGGTATCAAACCCGTAGGTTGTAGGATTTATTGTCAAATTCATAACAATTGTACTATCACAACCCTTGGAAGAGGTTAGTATCACACTATCCACTGTCGATTGGGTGTAAAGTTGGTTATTCTCACTCCATAAATAAGAATCACAAGACACGATATCTCTTTCGTATCTATAGCTTCTATTGATGGTAAGATTCAAGGTAACAATACTATCGCAACCACTTGCGGCACCGCCATAATAAGTATATCTTGGCAGATTTGTGCTTTCTTTGTAAGTAATACCGTCAACCCATGTCAACGAGTCACAAGCCACAAGTTCGTCTATTCCACGTGCGGTATCGAAAACTATAAGCGAGAAATACAAAGTATCGGATTGACAATAGTACAAGGAATCAACCACAAGGAAAGAGAAATTGTAGACACCTTCTCTTACATCGCTCGGTATAGGCATGGTGATAGTTCCGGACGATTTGGCGAAACCTTGTGTATTCACATACGACTTCCCTCCTTCGAAAGTCCAATCATTTGACAATGACGTTATAACAAATCTCTCAGCCCCCAAATTCAGTCCATCATAACCGAATTGATACACCTGCATACCATAACAAACAGTGTCGTTGTATGTAGTCAAAGGAGGAGGAGCTACATTCAAAGACATAACACTACTTGTTGCTATAAGCATAATAGCAAAGATATATAGCCTTAATATGTCAAATAATTTCATCTTCATCGTATATTCGCTACCAAATTAGCAATTTTAAGAATTTTATTTCACCTTTATTTCTATGTATATAGCTATTGCACATACTCTTATGCGCGATAATATATATAGCATACGAACAACAAAGATACGTATTTTTTTTTAATAACAAAAAGATTAGATATATTTTTTATCACAAACAAAAATAATTCACACTTAATTGTTAATTACCAACAAAAATGCAACATCACAAAACTTTAATTACCAAACATATACACCAATCACCAGAAAAGATATTAACCAAATAGGAAAATTTTATATCGCAATATTCTGCAAAGATAACACCCAAAAACAGGAGTGCAAATGTTAAAAAACAAAGATGTTTTATATTATCACAAAAGCAAAAAGCTTTTTACCAACACTATAAGTATAATTCATTCGAAAAAACAATCTTTTATCATGCAATATTGCATAGTGTTCAAGTCCCAAATCCGGTAATTAAACAGCAACACACTATATATCAATACAAAAACAAAAATATCAACCCAAAACAGAGAAAAAACAAGCAAATTTGGTAAAATTATCTGATAGAAAAGGTAAAAAGAGAGAATAAGAGCGTATATTTTCGTCGTTCAACAAAAATATTTTACCAAACAAATATCCTGATACTAAATACTATACAAAGAAAGTACAAAAAATATTTCAAAATATATTTGGTCAGTATCAAAATTATTCGTACCTTTGCATCCGCAATTGAGCGATAAAGATTGTCCCATGGTGTAATGGCAGCACTACAGGTTTTGGTTCTGTCTGTCTAGGTTCGAGTCCTGGTGGGACAACGTAAAGGGAGTTGAATTTTCAACTCCTTTTTTTGTTTTATAAATATCCATAGCATGAAGAAACTTGTAATATTCGACCTCGACGGCACATTGGTAAACACACTTACCGACCTTACGGAATGCGTAAACTACGCCTTAAACCAATGCAACTACCCACAACATTCGTTCGACGAATACCGTTATTTTGTAGGCAATGGTATCAACAAACTTATAGAGCGTGCCCTACCCGAAGGCGACAAAAATACGGAAACCATTATGTATGTAAAATCGATATTTGTGGAATACTACATGCAACACAAAACCGACAAGAGCTATGTATACCCCGGCATAAACGACTTGTTATCGGCATTGCAAGACAAATGCATCATGCTTGCAGTGGCATCAAACAAGTACCACGAGGCTACATTGGAGATGATAGCACATTATTTCCCCACCATAAGCTTTGCCAAGGTGCTTGGTCAGCGCGATGGTGTGCCTACCAAACCTCACCCACAAATAGTAGAAGAGATATTGGAGGCAACGGGTATATGCAAAGAAGATGTGCTATATGTAGGCGATAGCGGTGTGGATATGACCACGGCTGCCAATGCCGGCGTAGATTCGGTAGGTGTAGATTGGGGATTGCGTACAGTAGAGGAACTGAGAGCCAACAATGCTACATATATTATAAGTAACCCAATGGAAATATTGGATATAATACAAAGATAATACCATGCGATATTTTATACACTTGGCATACAACGGCACCCCTTACCACGGCTGGCAGATACAGCCCAACGCAAGCAGTGTGCAAGAAACATTGGAAAATGCCTTCTCACTCCTTTTGGGCGAAACTATAGGCATAGTCGGCTGCGGACGTACCGACACCGGTGTGCATGCCGCAGACTTTTATGCTCACTTCGACTGCGAAAGGCTAATGACAGAAGTAGATTTGAAACAATTGGCCTTTAAAATAAACTCGTTCGTTGGCGAGGATATAAGAATATTCAGAATATTTGCAGTCGCCACCGACCTTCATGCACGTTTCAGTGCCACAGCTCGCACATACCAATATCATGTATCGAATGTGAAACAACCTTTTGGAAAGGATTTTTGCCATAGGGTGTTTTACAATCCCGATATAGAACTAATGAACGAAGCGGCCAAAATCCTATTCGAATATACCGACTTCACATCATTTTCCAAACTACACACCCAAACAGCAACCAACAACTGCACCATACTTCATGCACATTGGGATATGGTAGGCGAAGAGTATGTGTTTACCATTTCCGCCAATCGTTTTTTGCGTAATATGGTGCGTGCCATAACAGGCACACTGCTCGAAGTAGGACGTGGAAAACTATCATTAGACGACTTCCGCAAAGTGATAGAAAGCAAAAACCGTTGCAATGCCGGCACATCGTTACCTGCCAAAGCATTGTTCCTTACCAAAGTGGAATACGAAGGGGTATTGTAGAAACTTTTAAAATCATATATATCAAAACACTTTATCCCATATATGTTAGTAGCATAACATATATAGGATAAAGTGTTATCATATATAGGTAATTTATATAATAATGGCAACTTCTAAAAATTCCACGTTCTGAGTAAGTATTTATCTTTTTATAAGAACTTTTGTGTACTTTACGTTTTTACCGAAATCTTTCTATTTCTTTTTCAATCGCATAGCCCGCTATGTTCAATCAAAAAAAGTAGAAAGATTTCTAATAAAAATTCGCAAATCACTGGCAAAGCATTTTTAAATTGCCTAAAGTTTTAGTTCAATGCTGCAATTAAGAGAACTATCCATAGAATAGCAATCACTTTATCTCCAATCGCACCTTGTGTAAGCAGTGTTATTGGCTAAATAATATTCCAATTACTAATCCAACACATAAATACATAAAAAATAGTAACTATTGTAAGCATAACTAATTTATTTTTAATATCCACCGAAAAGTGCGCCCACAATTGCAGCGGCTCCCATTACTCCAAGATATGACCATAGTGCGATTTTTACATTTTTTTTCTGAGCTTTTTTATTCCATTCAACTGCTTCTTCATCAATTACTTTTTTTTGATGATTTGTCTTAACACCATAACAAACACCATCTGCACCTATAAAAACATGTATATAACTGGTATTTTGAGTTGTAACAGTATTGGTATTGGTTTGTGCACCTGGAGTATATGTTTTTGAATAATAATTTACATTATATGCCGTAGCTATACTATTGCTATTACTATTACTCGTAGTTGTAATCTTTTCATAAATGAGAATAGTTCCCCCTGCTCCATCTGATGTTTGTCTATCCGGTGCACCAAGTGATGAAACAATGACATTGTGATGAGACCCTACAAATGCTTTAGCATAGTCTTCTTCCATAGAAACATAAGACGTTGTTGGAACATAAGACATACACGATGTAAATAAACATGCAATTGCCATAATTGTAAGCTTTGATAATGAATTTCTCATTACCTTTTGATTCTTTGTTGACTTTTTGAAGAAATCTCTTCTTGATTGGATTTCTTCGCTTTGTTTTTTATATACCATAATAATTCCCTAAATACGTAACGGGCGCAACTTTTATTGTAATTAAAACTATCCACGGCTTGATGGAAAAAATTAAAAACTGAGTAAAAGAAAGTGAAGCCACCCATCTCAACTATATTCCAAGTGTTGGACTTCGACTTCCATGGTAGAGAATATAAGTTTAGTGAATTGCTTCACTAGGCCGGTATCGTAAGTGTACGAATACAACCAATGAAGCATCGTTTCGCCTTATAT
>JAFZFU010000112.1 GCA_017555745.1 Bacteroidales bacterium | reverse complement strand
TTTTTTGCATTTGCAACTGTTTCTCTTTATTTTCAGCTTTTTTTTTGGCCGCTTGTTCTTCTTTTTCTTTACGTTTTTTTTCGGCTGTCTCTTCTCTGGCTTTCTTTTCGGCGGCTATACGCTGTTGTTTGTCAATACGTTGTTGCTTATCCATCTCCAACATTTGCAATACACTATCGGGTATCAGTTGTTTTTTAAGACTATAAACATAGTCTTTCGACAATGGATAATCCTCCACCTCTTTATCAAACCATTCAAAGGCATCTTTATATTTTTCCAACAAAGCCAATGTTACAGCATATTCGGCACTAAATCCTTGCTGATAAACTTTTTCTTTCTTGGTCTTTTTGGTCATTTCGCGGTATCCCTTTTCGATGGGCACCAAATATTCTCTTGCGGGATACATGTTGTAATTGAGAAATAAATCGGGCGATTCGACAATGGTACGCTGCGACTTACAGCCTGCCAATATCGAAATCAATGCCAGCGGCAATATTATCAAAACCGTTATTCTCTTCAAATGTATCAACATATTACTTGATTTATTTCTAATTCCGAGACAATCCTGCACAAAGATTTCAAAAGAAAAAAAGCTTGTACACGTTTCTCTTTTCGGATATAAATAACGACGATATATCGTTTTTATTCTACAAAAAATAAAATTTATTGATAAAAAACGGCAACCTATAAGCCGGGTTCTGTCAATCTCTCATTTATAAAGAAACAGTTCTATCATTTATCTAGGACTTTTGTTGCCAAAAGCCTCAATCAACCTACCCCCCGACAACGAGCGAGTCGACTCTTAACTGTCGGTATATTTGGTCTTTCAACCCATAAGGTTTACCCCCAAGATATATCACTACACCTTAGTGTGAGCTCTTACCTCACATTTTCACCCTTACTGCTTTTAAAAGCAGCGGTTATTTTCTGTGGCACTTGCTGTTGTTCCCTTTTGCAGAAAACACCTTCCTGTTAGGAAGTATGGCGACTCTTTGTTGCCCGGACTTTCCTCCGATTGCATGCACAACCGACGATAGAACAGTTGCCGTTTTCGGTTTGCAAAGATACAACTTTTTTTTGACACAAAAAAATCGTGCCGCAAAAAGGCATTATTAAACAATAGCATATAAATCTATTAAATATCACAACAAATTAATACAAAAACAGATAATGTTTTTTATGGTTTAGATATAGTTTCGGAACGCTTATAGCATAAAAGAGGTTTTCTTTTGAACAATATACTGAAATTTTCTGCCATTTTATAGTCCTAAATTTTATTTTCGGAGAGAATTAAATTTCCCTCGCGAGGAAGATAAAATTTCCTCGCGACCTTTTTCGAAAAACATCGGGAGGAAAATTCAACGACATCGGGAGGGAAAAAGAGAACCTATTTCTGTAAAAATAAAAAAAGCGACAACAATCAATCTTGCTGTCGCTCTTATAATAATACTCAGTATTATATGATGCTATTAAGCATAAAGTTCTTCGAATATTTTGCGAAGTTCTTCGTTTTCGCGAAGTTCTTGCAATGTAATTTCGGCGTGACCTTTGGTGTAACCGTTACCAATAATCATAGTTACGTCGCTACCAACACCTTCTGCACCCAAAGCAGATTTAGTGAAGCTTGTAGCCATCGAGAAGAAGTAAACTATACCGGTATTTTTAGTACAAAGCACGCTGGTCATTTCAGTATCAGGAACGTTTACGTTGTTGATAGTGATGTCGGCCATTTCGCCATTTGTAAGTTCGCTGATTTTTTCCAACATAGCAACAGGATCAGTAGCGTTTCCGGCGAAAACAACATCGCAGAAACCAAGTTTTTGCAAACGTTCGGTAGATCTTTGGCTGTGGCACATACCGATAACTTTACCTGTAACACCTACGCGTTTTTTAGCTTCGTAGCAGCAAAGCATACCCGATTTTCCACCGGCACCGATGATAAGAACAGTGTCGCCGGGTTTACAAAGTTTAGCAGTTTGTGCAGGAGCACCGGCTACGTCTAATGCCGAAAGAGCTAATTTTTCGGGCATATCGGTAGGTATTTTAGCATAGATACCGCTTTCGAAAAGAATAGCTTTACCTTCGATATCAACTTGGTCAACATCTTTGCGGATTTCTTTTATTTTGTCGATACGAAGAGGAGTCAACGACAAAGATACCAATGTAGCTATTTTATCGCCTTCTTTCAAATCGATTTTGCCTTTCAAAGCATCACCTATTTTTTCTACAGTACCAAGCAACATACCGCCGGAACCGGTACGACGATTTCTATGTTTTCCTTGAAGTTCTACATTATAAAGCATTTCTTTCTTTATTTCTTCCAAAACTTGTTCTTCAGAAGCGCCTTCTCCGGCTTGTTTTTTAGCATATTCGTGAATATCTGTAAAAGAAGCTGAGTCTACGTTTAATGTTTGAACGTCGATAAGAATTTCATTATCATAGATTTCATCCATGTTGTTATCTATCTTATTTGCCGGTTGTGGCAATACTCCTTTAGGTTCAATAACGCGGTGTGTACCGTATTTGTTTCCTTTTTTTTGCATAATACCTTAGTTTATTATATTGATAATTAATTTATTATTTTATTAATAGTATATTCTACCAAAACACAAAGATACGATTTTTTTTTAATTTGCAAAGTTTTTTTTCATCTTTTATAGTGTCTCTGTTTTCCACCGCATGGTATTCATCTAACTCAAACAACAGATAATTCATTTTCAATCAAGGGTTTTGCCATTGCTTTTTCAAGGTATTGACCACTCGTCGAAATCGCCTGATAAATAACATTCCGGCTGTTATCAATCCGAAACTGAATCCCGCCAAAACGCCCTGAGCGCCCATGTCGAACACAAAGGCCGCCACATATCCCATAGGTATTGCTATGAGTATGTAACTAACAAAGGCATAATACATTGGGTATTTAACTTCGGCAAGACCTCGCAAAGCTCCAAGCGATGTTATCTGCAAACCGTCGAAAATTTCGAAGAAGGCCACCACTATAAATAATTTGGCCGACACGGCAACGACTTCGGAATTGGCAGTAAACATACGTGCCACCAACTCGCCACCAAAGCCATAAAGAAATGCAAAACAAATCATTACAAGAACACCTATATGCATTCCCGCATAGGTATGCAGTCGGATGTCAAGTATATTTTTTCGCCCGTAATCGTGGCTTACCAATATAGTGGAAGCCGAAGCCACCCCGTTGGATATCATAAACGAAAAGCCTATCATGGTTTGTACTATCTGATTAGCGGCCAATGTAGCTGCTCCAAACCAGCCCATCATTATGGTTATCATCGTTAGCGAAAAAAGTTCCAAAGTCATTTGAGTGGCTATGGGAAATCCCACTTTCAGCAGTTCGCATATCTGAGTTAGCGACACCTTAATTATAGAAAAAGCAGAAAGATAGTAACGATATTTTTTTCGGCAAGAAATTATTACTAAAAACGACAGCGGCATGGCCAACCTCGATACGAAAGTGGCCACCCCTGCGCCGGTGGCACCTAATTCGGGGAAACCCATATAACCATATATAAACCCAAAATTCAAAAAAACATTCAAGATATTACATCCTATAGTTATAAGCATGGAATAAAGAGTGTTGCCCAATCCTTCCATAAACTGCTTGAATGCAAAAAAAATCATAAATGGAATAAGCGAAAAAGTAACCCAATAATAATACCCATCGAGAGATGAAAGCACACTCGCCGGCTGGCCCATATATGGCAACAACGATTTTATTCCCACAAGCAAAAGAGTCGACAACAATGCTATTACAAAATTGAGTAACAATGAATTTTGGAACAATGACGCTACTGCCTTATTGTCATTTTGAACAAATCTGACACCTACCAAAGGAGTAAGAGCCATAGCTATTCCCATGCCTATCATCATCACATTGGTTATGATAGAACACGATAACGACACTGCAGCCAAAGGCACGGGACCCAAACGACCCACCATCATGGTATCTATCATTTGCACCACCGACTGTCCCGCCAACGACAATATAACGGGAAGGGCCACTTTCAAATTTTGAGCATAATACTTTTTGGTTACAAATATGTTGTTCATAAAATACTTTTACACAATCTATTATTGTACAATATCTATTCAAAAATTCTTTGCAAAGATACATTTTTTATACCATTCTCACAATTGTAACTTCAATCATCGATAAAGGACAGATATTTGCTGATATTAATTTTATTTTGTACCTTTGCAAACATGAAAGGGAAGGTGAAAAACATATTAACAGCAATAACTATCTTATTATCATCGATAAATGCATCAGGACAACTATCCTACTTATTCGATGACAACCATCGTATTGATAGCAACGACATCAAAAAAATGTATTTTGAAATAGATGCCGTAAATTTTTTCAAGAACAACGAATTTAAAGGCGAGAAAGTAAAAGGATATACATTGCCGGGCTTTCGCCTATCCACCAATATATCGTTGGCTATATCCAAAAACATACAAATGGAAATAGGTGCCAACTTCTTGAGATATTGGGGAGAAGAAGCATATCCTTGTTATTCGTATCTTTCGATTTCGGAATGGGAAAGCGAACGCTATAACAACGGATTACATGTAATCCCCATGATGCGAGCTCAATTTTCTGTAACAGACAGTTTTCACATAATAATCGGAACATTGTACAACATCAACAATCATTCGCTATGCCGACCTCTATACAACAACGAACTAAACTATACCGCCGACCCGGAAAATGGTGTACAGATATTATATTCAAACAAATACTATAAATCTGATATATGGCTGAATTGGCAAAGTTTTATATTTAAAAACGACATACACCAAGAACTATTTACCTTTGGATATACATCTACCACAAACATATTGAGAAACACCAACGGTCTCAATATCTGCATACCTTTGCAATATGTAGTTCAACACAGAGGTGGCGAAATCAACAATTCCGAAGTGCGCGAAGTACAAACAGCGTCTAACTATGCCATAGGATTAAACACTTCATACAACTTTAATCATAATCTCCTTAAATATATATCATTGGGATGTAATTATGTAGGTTATATGCAAAACACAGGCACTCTGTACCCATTCGACAATGGTTGGGGTATATATCCCGAACTAAGCGTAAAAATACATGATTTTATAATACGTACATCATATTGGGTTTCGGAAGATTTCATAACCATGCTTGGTTCGCCACACTTCGGCAACCTATCACAAAAAACACAGGATATGGTGTTCGACAAAATGGATATGTTTATGATTGACGTAGAATACTGCTATCATAAAAACAAATACTTCGCCTTTGGTTTGGAAGGAAACTACACGTATTATTTCCCTTACACAGCCAATCGACCGGGCTATGATTTAATAAAACGAGACGCCGCCAACTCGTTCGCATTCGGTTTGTTTCTTAGAATAAATCCCCGCATACGAATATTAGACCTTACAACACGTCTCGACGATTAAATTCAGCTTTAACGAATAGCATAAAACAAAAAGTTCTGCAAATCATAAACAACGACTTGCAGAAACTTGTGTAATCTTATTCTTTATCACAACATCTTACAACAACGAAAAATGCTGATTGGTTATTTTGGCTTGTTTACGTTCTCTATTATTTGCGAATGTAAGATTTAAACCAAAGAAAAATCTAAATGATTTTCCGTCCACTATGTATATATCGGAAACATAATCAAACAATGTATATACTTGTATCATCTTTAGGAATGAAAAACTCATTCCTATTCCCGGATTCAACCAATCTTCGAAATTATGTACGCTGTTACATGCCATTAATTCCATCCAATTTCCCAAATTTATATTCAAGCCGGCTGTAAGCGATTGAAAGTAGTTGAATTTATTCATCTCTCTTCTATACATCACACTGGCACTAAGCATCTTGTTTAAGTCGTAGGTTGCCGAAAAATTTAAACGCATAGGCACTCTCTCCCAATAATCCGATGCCAAAGTATCTATTTCATATTGTGTAAGCTGATAAATCACAGAATCGAGCAACGAGGATGCGAAATCATCATCAACTTCGCCATTGCTAAACATTGTTTCCCAACCTAATCCACTGAAGGTAAAGGTCCCTGTTCCTTCTTTCGGCGATAGTTCGGCAGGATTTTCCACCCAATGTATCGTACCTATATCAAGCACACTTGCTGCAACCGACAGTCTCTTTGTTATTTTATATTTGGCTCCTATATCGAAAGCCATTCCCCAATTTCGAGGAATAAGAGACATATAATCATCACCAATTATACTTGATATACTTTTACCGCTCAACAATTCATTCAACGATATAGGGGTAGACGCTCTTACATGATAATCCATATCCACCGTAAAACTATTAAAATCGGGATCGGTGGCCAATCTGACTGATGAATTATACGTGCTGGCATTTATCAATCCCAACAATACTTTGGCCCTGACACCCACCGTAAATTTCTTGCCAAATTCGCGACCTACGCCGATACCGGCTTCCAAATACGAAGTAAGAGAAAACAAATCTTGATCCAATAATACAAGATCCATACCCCGACCGTCTTCGCCGACATTACCTCTGGTTATAAAACGTATGATATCCTTAGGGACTCCTAACTGAAAATTAGTTCTAAGTTGTGTCGAGAGTGACACAAAACCATGTTTCGTTCTAAATCCCAAGCCTAATATACCCACATTTAAATCGGTATTTATCTCGTTTTGATATTCCAAATTGGCCAAAATACCATCAATATCAATATAAGTAATATTTTGTTCTACCTCATTAGGTTTTACAACATACAAATCACTAAATGCCAACGGACTATCAAAGTTTAAATTAACGCTTGGTAATGAGAGATAAAAGCCCGAATTGGTAAATAATGCGGGATTCATCTGATTAATTTGAGGTATATGCTTGGAATTGTACAACAATGCACTCATTTGAGCATAAGACAACATTGCACATATACAAGCAAATATAGATAATATTATTTTTTTCATGAAGATATCTTTTTAAAAATTAAAATCAAGGCCTAAATCAAACTCAGTAGAAAAAGAAGGATGAAGCACTGCACCTAAGCGTAATTTTAATCCACTCTGTTTCTGAATTGTCACCATTTTTCTACCACCATCTGTAGTTGCAAAATACGTGGATAAATGTAAGTTTCGTGCCTTATTGTACAATTCTATTTTATCCGAATTAAAGGGTATTTCCACTCTGCATACACTTGGTTGAACCAAAAGACCTTCGTCATTCAATATCGGCGACGTTATGCTATAACCACCCATTGGCGAATCAAATACATAACACAAATGATTATGTAATGAATCGGTGAATTCCAAAGCGAGATCTATTTCCATCGGAAGACTATTGGTTATTTCCAATATAAATTTAGAATCCTCTATCTTAATCTGACTAACATCTAAATTGATTCCAAAATCTAAAGTGTCTTCGTAGTATATTCCCGATGTGGATCCGGACAATACCACCTCCAAATCGAAATAAAAATTAAGATCTATGTTTTCCGGAATATTTTCAAGAGCTTCGAGGGTTACTTTCGAAAGATCTATTTCCACTTCCATCGAATACAAAAATTTATTTGGACGATTATTTACAATGTCTGCTATAGGCAAACGTTCTACAATATTGGTACGTCTTTCCTGTATATCGTTTATAACAAGACTGTCTTTATAGAAAATAGTTTGCAACGAACCATTCGGAAGTTTCATCTGAACATCAAGATTTCTTACCTTTAATGGGATATCGGCTATGTAGGTCTTTGAAAAACAATCCAAAGTCAAGAACACACCTCCTACACTAAATCCCAAACTATCCTTATCTATATTTTCGAAGATATCCACAGGCAATTCGCCGCTTATGGTATCCGAAACTAGTTCTGATTTAGAAAATATACCGGTATTTAATTTCAGTTCTGCCGAATCGGAATAAACAAGTATAACTTCGTCATTTTCGCCAAATTTCACATACGATTCCACTCCATCGAACAATCCCAACAAATCTTCTATTGTAATGGATGTCGACACCAATGGCATACCTATGGCAGGATCAACTTCTACTTGGATAGGATTCTTTAAAGCATCTAAATCTCCTTCCTTATAACAAGACGCACAAAATAATAGAATTACCATCCCCAACAAAAGGGAGTATCTTTTTGCATTCATTTGTATATGTGTTTATTATTAATAATTACAATATCTCTATAAACCTACAAAGATACAAATATTTTGGAAAATATTTTATTTTTTAAGACAATAAATTTCTTAACAACTTTTCGCAGCCGGATTTTTATCACACTTTCCAAAACCTAAGCAACGCTATCTCAAACAATAACATCAACAATGCCAGCACCACAAATATTTTCCATAAATGTATGGCGTTCGATTCTTGTGTCAGATATTTATCGATGGGTATTTCGGGGTTGTCGATAAGCTTATAATTATTGAGTTTAAAGCCTTTTATATTCGATTTTATATCATTGTTCGAACAAAATTCCATCTCCGACTCGTTTCGATTGTGGTTAAACGAAAAACTTTCAACAACCTTATCGTCAAGCTTCAACAGATAATTTCCGGACTGTTTTATCTGTCCGTAAGTATTCATAAAACTCTTGTTGGCCCGAGTGGTTATTTCCGGTATTATCTCAAAATCATTGTCGGCCGAAACTAATTTCGCCACAATCTCTTTGCCCGAAAAGGTTGTTAAAAGCGCTATATCGTCGGTCGAACTTATGGTGTAATATAATTTCGGAGCAGGAACGCTATACAGCGCCATATTGTACAACGTGGGGACAAACATTGCCTGTTTTACAAAATCGGTATGCGAGGTTTTTAACGCTGTGGCAAAAGCGTATACACAACCTTTACCCAATGGCGTAACAGTAAGAAAATCATCACCGTTGGCCAACGTTATTAAAGATTCGCTTACGGTATTGGCATCTTTTTTGGTGGCATAGTATTTGAATACCTTAAGTGCCGACATATCGTCGGTTTTCTTTTCAAACACTCCGTCGTACAACCGATGTTCCACATTTATATACGTAGCCTCCGAAGCACGTTCTGCAAACGACATCATTTGAGGCGTTTTCAGCATCATCGAAGCATATTTATACGATTCCAAGTCGGCATTTTCGGCAGGTATAATCAATATCGAGCCTCTGCTTTCGACATACGAACACAACGTTTGTACCAATGCCGAAGGTATGGTTTTCAACTCGTTGAGTATTATAAAATCGTAGTCCGATATTTTATCAAAGTCAATTGTTTTGTCGCTTATATTTTCGTATACAAAAGCCGAATCGTTGCCAAACAGTATATCCAAATACTTATTTTCGGCATTTCCATTTACCGATAACACATTTATATTATCGCTGACATTCAGGCTGAAATAAAATTCGTCGTCGTATATTATCGGATAGTCGTTTGTAACAATTTTGGCATTTAGATTTCCGGTTTCCTCTATCGTAAAATTCAAAGGCACCACCTCTTGACTGTTTGCCGCAATATCGGCCGACGCTATGGCTCGTTGCTTGCCGTCTATCAATAATTTTATAGGAAGTTTTTCCACCTCTGCATCGCCGGTATTCTTCACATGTACATCTATCGTAATATTGGCTCCTTTGCGCAAAACAGGTGTGTTCAAAGCCACCGAGTCGATGTATATATTATTTACACGCGACGAAGATATAGGCAAAAGATAAGTGGATATATTGCTGTCTATCGGGAACTTATCAAAAGTAGAAAAACTTGTTTGATAGTCGGATATAACATATACCGATTTATTGTCGTAGGCATTAGAATTCAAGAAATCATATTGTTTCTCAATCATATCGGAAAGCGATACCGACGACGACGAGACTTCCACTTGGTCGACAAGTTTCAAAAACTCGTCGGGCGATACGAATCTAAAATGGTGACCTTCTACATCGTTGGTTATAAGTTGCAATCTGTCTGAAGGTTTGTAGGATTTGGCTATCTCCGCGGCTTTGGCTTTGGCCGTTTCGAGCAGTGTTCCGCTGAGCGACGTACTTTCCATGCTGTACGAGTTGTCGATATACACGCTTACGTATTCCATGCCTTTTTTTACAGCGCCTTCGCCCTTTGGCAATATGGGTTGCGCAAAAGCCAGTACAAGAAACACTATGGCCAATATGCGTGCCAACAACACGAGCCACTGACGCAACTGCGATTGTTTTTTGGTTTCGCTTTGCAACTGCAACAACAAATCAACATTGCTGAAGTATACCTTTTTATATCTTCTAAAATTAAAAAGATGTACCAATATAGGCACTGCTATGGCTACCAAACCTATTAAAAATAACGGATTTACAAATTGCATGTTTATTTATTTTAGACTGCAAATATACACATTTATTGTCAATAATACTTCATTTTTATTCCACTTGTTTGTAAATAGCTCTCTCAGAGTATATCCATTGCATAACGCCCCTCAGAAGCAAATAGGCCAAAAAGGCTACCCACAAACAATTGTTTCGCAAATAAATACTATCGTCAAACACATTGTTTTGAATAAGATATCGCGACAGATAATATATGGCGAAAAAAGCCGCTGTGGCCACAAACATGGCATTACGCATCTGTTTCGAAGCAGTGGTACCCACATATATTCCGTCCCACAAAAAGGCGGCAAAACCACATACGGGCATCAGCAACACCCATTTCATATAAGGCTTGGACATTTCGATAATATCGCGTTGGTCTGTAAAGAAATACAAAAACATCTCACCCCCTACCGCATACAACACTGTAAACACCAAACATAATGCAAAACCCCAACGGAAAAGATATTTAACCGCTTTGTGTAACAACATCTTATCCTTCGCCCCGATATAGCGGCCCACAAGCGACTCGCCGGCATAGGCAAACCCGTCCATAATATAACTGAACAAGGTAAAAAACTGCAACAAAAGCGCATCGATGGCCAATATCTCTTTGCTTATCGACGATGAGGCCGAAGTGATAAACGTAAACACCACCGCCAAACAAAAGGTGCGTAAAAAGATATCGGCATTGATATGAAAAAACTTCTTCATTTCGGCAATATTCAAACTGCTTTTGATATCTAAATATCGCCTAAACAACTTGCCGTAATACTTATATGCAATTGCCATACCCACTATAAGTCCGCCATATTGCGCTATAACCGTACCCCAAGCCACACCGGCTATATCCATATCCCAATACAACACAAACAGCAAACTGAACACAATGTTAAGCAAATTGATAAATATGGCTATCCACATAGGCGTTTTGCTATTCTGCATACCTATAAACCACCCTTTTAGGGCATACAGTCCCAATGTGGCCGGCGCTGCCCATATGCGAATAAAGAAATAAGTAAGAGCCAGATGATACACACTGCCATCGCAGGGTATAACATACAATGCCAAACTGCTTATAGGCCGTTGAAACACAATAAGCAACAAAGCTATAAGCAAGGCTATGCTCATTGCACGCACAAACACCCTCACCGCTTCGGCAAGATTGCGAGCACCATAGGCCTGAGCGGCAAAACCGCTGGTACCCATACGCAAAAAACCAAAGTTCCAATAAATAAGATTAAATATACTCGTACCAATGGTAATGGCAGCAATATGGTTGAGCGACAAATGTCCCACTATGGCCATATCCACCATACCTAAAAGCGGAACAGTGATATTGGTAATTATATTAGGTACAGTAAGTTGAAGTATCTTTTTATTCATTATTCGGATAAATATATTTTTGCAAAGATACATTTTTTTTGGCACAATATAAACACTATCCTCCCTCAACCGAAAAAATAAAATGGAACTATTAACGAGGTAAATTTTCATGTCGCAAGCAAGCCGATTTTAGGTCGCGAGGACGTGGAAAAAACATCGCGAGGAAGTTGGAAAAACATCGCGAGGAAAACGCAACGACATCGGGAGGGAAAATATAACCGTACAGAATTGTTATGCCGGGCTGCAAACCTTTCGGCTTACAGAGTGTTATATTATAACTTAATTGAGCAATGCCGAAGACTCAAAACCTGAGATGAGCCTCCACATATTGCAAGATTGAGTGTGTTATTAATTATTTATAATCAACCTAAAAAACGAAAGGAGAATGATACTATGTTATTAGCCAAACGACCACAAGAAATGTTTTCCACAACATTAATAGACAATTTTTTAAACGACGATTGGATTAAATCGTTTTACAAAAAAGTAACCGCCACTCCGGCCATCAATGTAATAGAAACCGCCGAGGAATATGATATGGAAATGGCTGTTCCGGGATTGTGTAAGGAAGACCTTAATGTACAAATAGACGAAAACTGCCTAAACATTTCGATGGAAAAGAAAACCGAAACCGAGCATAAAAGCGAAAAAAAGAATTATTTACGTCGTGAGTTTTCGACCCAACAATTTTATCGCAGTTTCGAGCTTCCCGACAATGTTGAAAAAGACAAGATTACGGCCAAGGTGGAAAACGGCGTATTGAGGATTGTGTTGCCCAAAAGCGCCATGATGGAAAAGAAACCCCAACCCAAAGAAATTGCCATCGGATAAGAATAAAAAAAGAGGATGTACCACAAAAGTACATCCTTCTTCAATTTCAAATCACCTTAGTAGCGGGAGCCGGATTCGAACCAACGACCTTCGGGTTATGAGCCCGACGAGCTACCTCTGCTCCATCCCGCATTATTGTTTAACGATGCAAAATTACGTTTTTTTTCCGATATAGCCAAACTTTTTGAGCATTTATTACCAAAAAAGTTTACATCGCAGTGATTTACAACAATTTATTTTTATCATCTTTGGGGCACTGACAACGGCATTTTGTTGTCAAAAAAGAGTTTTCGGCACGTATTTTTTTCGTTTTTGACACCTATATACAACAAAAAAAGCAACAAAACCGCGTATATACGTAAATATCAACAGTTTTGCTACTTTCAACAGTGTTTTCCGAAATATATTCGGTATTATTTTATCATATCAAAGCCCAATATCGGTTGCAATACTTCGGGCACTTTTATTCCTTCGGGAGTTTGATAGTTTTCCAATATCGAAGCCACTATACGGGGCAATGCCAATGCGCTGCCGTTGAGTGTGTGTACAAGTTGTGTTTTACCGGCATTGTCTTTAAAACGACATTTCATACGGTTTGCTTGGAATGTTTCGAAGTTAGATACCGAACTCACTTCCAACCATTTTTGTTGAGCGGCGCTATATACTTCAAAATCGTATGTCATAGCCGAAGTAAAGCTTATATCGCCACCGCAAAGTTTAACTATACGGAAAGGCAAGCCAAGTTTTGTAAGCAATCCGGCCACATAGTCTTTCATTGTTTCGAGTTGAGCATAAGAGCGTTCGGGATGTTCTATCACCACTATTTCCACTTTGTCGAATTGGTGCAAACGATTCAATCCTCTAACATCTTTGCCGTAGCTTCCTGCTTCGCGACGGAAACAAGCCGAGTATGCCACATGTTTGATAGGGAATTGATTTTCTTGCACTATCACGTTGCGATATATGTTTGTAACGGGCACTTCGGCAGTGGGTATCATATAATAATCGTCGGCGGGCATATAATACATCTGACCTTCTTTGTCGGGCAACTGACCTGTTCCCAACCCCGATGCTTCGTTTATCATCAAAGGAGGTTGTATTTCCAAAAATCCTTCTGCCACTGCACTATTCAAAAAGAAAGTAATCAAAGCACGTTGCAAAGCGGCACCCTTGCCTTTATATACGGGGAAACCGGCACCGGTTATCTTATTGCCCAATTCGAAATCGATAATATCGTATTTAGAGCACAAATCCCAGTGAGGCACAGCACCTTCGTGCAATTGAGGTATTTCGCCGAAGTTGGCTATAATCTCGTTGTCGTCGGCGGTTTTGCCCTTAGGCACCGATATATGAGGAGTGTTTGGCAGCGATATCAACTTAGCGTTTAGTTCTTGTTCGGCAGCAGCCAACTGTTCGTCCAATTCTTTTTCGATGGCTTTAAGTTCCGAAGTGCGTTGTTTTTTGGCATTAGCCTCGTCGGCTTTTCCTTCCTTAAACAATTTTCCGATTTCTTTGGCTATGGCGTTGGCTTCAGCCTTAACGGTATCGGCTTTGTGTTGCAATTCGCGACGTACATTATCCAACGAAAGTATCTCTTCAACACGGCTTTCGGCATCATAAACATTTTTTATAAGCAAGCGTTCGATGGCCTCACGTGTATTTTCTCTCAAGTATTGTAGCTGTAACATATTATATATTATAGTTTTATATCAATTATCATTTTCGTTTTAGAAACTACAAAAATACAAAAATATTCGATACTTTGCATATTTATAATCGTTTTGTTGCAAAATATTTTGTCGAATATAAAAAAAAGAGTAATTTTGCAGTCGATAAATAAACGATAAAAAGATGAAAAATAGAGTATTTTTGTTGATAGCTATAGTGTTATTATCGTGCGCCAACATCTGCTGTGCACAGTATTATAGTCCCGAAGATGAGGAACTACGCAAAGAGATAGGTCAAATGCTGATGATAGGCTTCAGAGGCACCGAAGTGGGTACCGGCCACAGCGCATACCGCGATATTACCGAATATAACATCGGCGGAGTTATTCTTTTTGAATACGACGCACCATCGCATAGCCGTCCTCGAAACATAAACAGCCGCCTGCAACTGCAAAAACTTTGTAAGAGTCTGCAAGAGTTAGCCGACGGCAACCTACTGATATCCATCGACCAAGAAGGCGGAAAAGTAAACCGCTTAAAAAGTCAATATGGTTTTCCCGACTTTATTTCGGCCAAAGCCATGGGTATCGAAAACGACCCCGACACCACCCGACATTATGCCGCACTTACCGCCAAGGTATTACAATCGATGGGGATAAACCTTAATTTTGCCCCATGTGTCGACGTGGATGTAAACACAGCATGTCCGGTAATAGGCCAACTGGACCGCAGTTTTTCGGCCAACCCCATGATGGTGGTTAAACATGCCTCGATGTGGATCGAAGAACACAACAGATACAATGTAATATCGTCGTTGAAACACTTTCCGGGACATGGCAGTTCCAAAACCGACACTCATCTTGGCATAGCCGACGTAAGCAACTCGTGGACCGCCGACGAGCTTATCCCCTACCAAGCCCTTATCGACAGCCAAATGGTCGACGTGATAATGACATCGCATGTATTCAACTCGCAGTTAGACCCCGAATATCCGGCCACATTGTCGAAAAAAACAATTACCGAACTCCTTCGCAACAAAATGGGTTTCAACGGTGTTGTAGTTACCGACGATTTGGCTATGGGTGCCATGGCCGACCACTACAGCCTCGAAGAAATATTGGAGTTGGCCATAAATGCCGGCGCCGATATATTGTGTTTGTCCAACAACGGCACGTCATACGACCCCGATATAGCCCCAAAAGCCGTAGAAATAATATATAATATGGTGATTGACGGCAAAATATCGCGCGAAAGAATACACCAATCGTTTATGAGAATACAAAAACTTAAAAACAAAATATAACGCATCATGAAAGACACAAAACTATATACCTCAGTCCTACTCTCTCTCCTTTTCATCGGCCATTCGATGGGGCAATACACACCCGAATATTACGAACTGAAAGGAAAGGTAAGAGATGTGGTTACTACAATTTATCTGACAGACCCCATAATACCTCATCCCACTACAAAATTACGTTTCGACACAGAAGGGCGTTTAATCTTTCAGCAAAACAACGACGACTCCTCAACATACAACTACATACCAAACACCGCCCTACCCGACACCATTCGCAAAAACAACCACATCACCACTATTATGGAATACGACTCACTACGCCGAAAAATAGGCGAAACAGAATACATACACGGCACTGCCGTAAAATCAACCGTTATACATTTCGACACAACCACCAACACCGAATACGAAACTCATTACACTACAAATGTGGGTCTTACAAGCCAAACAATGAGCATATACGACCAAGACGGTTGCAAAATAAAAGAATGTAAATACACCATAAGCAACCTCGAATGCGGCAAACAAATCGTTTCTTCGATTGAATATATCTACGACGTTGAGTCTAATCCGCTGCAATACATAAGATATATCTATAACGAAGAGGGTGTGAGCATTCGAAGTATAGCCAACTACAACAAACAAGGCAAAATAAAAGAAGAAAAATCTTACTCCTCCGACGACCTACTGTTTAGATCCACAAAAAACGAATACGACAAACATGGCAACACAAAAAAACGTACGATAACTTTCTTTTCGGAATACGACAACTCCAAAATAGTCAGCACTTACGATTTTAAATATAAATACGACGCACAAGGCAACTGGACCGAACAGAGCTACATTATCGACGACAGAATAATTTCAACCACCTTGCGCCAAATATCGTATTACAACGAATAAAAAACAACCCTAATTCTTAAAGGTGGTGGTACACAACATCGCCACTCCGCTCGAGTTTAGCAAACGAAAGTTGTAAACATTATCGTCGGTTTTGGTGTATTGCACCGTTATGGTGTCGTCCATCTTTGTTTCGTGAACATAACTTATATCCACACTCTTGATGGCTTTTTCCTGCATATCACAAGGCAAAGCATTCATTATCCAACGCATATACATCGCATTGTTTGTATGTTGGGCCTTATCGATGGCCATAAAAGGCACTTTAAACTCAAAAGCAGTGTCGTAATCCTCACAAGGCACCATCTTTCCCAACACCTTGTCGGTGGCGACATCGTCGTTTTTGGGAAAATGTTCCATAATCTTATCGCAACGTTGCGGATAACGCGACAACATATCTATCACACACCATGTCGACGTTCCTTTTATCATCGCCCTACCATCGGCAGACTGTATTACAAAATCTCTCAATGCCGTCACACCTTTAAAACCTCTACTCCACGTCTGCATCGATATATCGGTGTATATGTCGGGATAATCTGTTATTTCGTAATAAACACGCAGCAGCACCCATGCCTTATTATCCTTAATCATAGAGTGATATCCCATATCGTAGGCATTGGTATGTGCCTCGGCCGTTTCTTGAAACAGCTGCGACACTGCCGGTATCGACAGCCTGCAATATCTATCGGTCAAAAACGAATGTACCTTATAATTTTCTTGCCACTTGGTTTGCTCTGTCACCATATTATATCGATTAAAAAAGGGCAACCCATAATAATTAAACCACGAAGTTGCCCATAAAAAGAAGGATTAATTACATTTTTTCGGGAACATCGATACCCAATATAGCCATCGAGTTCTTTATCACTTTCGACACAAAGTTGCACAACTGCACTCTGAATATCATCAGCTGTTGGTCGGGCTCCTTCAAGATTGATGTTTCTTGATAGAAGCTGTTGAAGTTTTTGGCCAAATCATACACATAGTTGGCCACCATGGCGGGGCTGTAGTTTTGGGCAGCCTGTTCCACCACCGAAGGCATTTCGTACAACGCCTTTATAATTTCTTTTTCTTTCTTGCTCAATGCTATGCCGTTAACGTCCACATCCACATTGTCGATAGCCACATTGTGGTTTTCGGCTGCCTTGCGTATTATCGAACGTATACGGGCATATGTATATTGTATAAACGGACCGGTATTGCCGTTAAAGTCGATACTTTCTTCGGGGTTGAACAACATATTCTTTTGAGGGTCAACCTTAAGGATAAAGTATTTCAATGCGCCCAATGCCAATGTGGCGTATAGTTTTCGAGCCTCGTCGGCATCCAACTCATCGTTTCTGCCATGCTCTTTGCTCATGGCTTCGGCTGTGTTTATCATTTCTTCTATAAGGTCGTCGGCATCCACCACCGTTCCTTCGCGCGATTTCATCTTACCGTTGGGCAATTCAACCATACCATACGATAGGTGATATATCTTTTCGGCCCACTCGAAACCAAGACGTTCCAATATTATTTTAAGAACATTGAAGTGATAGTCTTGTTCGTTGCCCACAACATACATAAGCTGTTTGGCTGCAAAATCGTTGTGGCGAAGCAAGGCAGTACCCAAATCCTGAGTCATATACACCGATGTGCCGTCTTTGCGTAACAAAAGTTTTTGATCCAAACCCTTGTCAGTAAGGTCGGCCCATACCGAGCCATCCTCTTTCTTAAACAACACGCCATCTTCCAGACCTTTGGTTACCAACGATTTTCCAAGCAAATAAGTATCCGACTCGTAATATATCTTATCAAAATCGATACCCATCTTTTTATATGTTTGGTCGAAACCCTCGTATACCCATCCGTTCATGGTTTTCCATAGGTTAACCACCTCTTCGTCTTTGGCTTCCCATCTGCGAAGCATTTCTTGGGCTTCTAACATCAATGGCGACTCTTTGGCTGCCTCCTCTTCGTCGATGTTTTTCTCGGCTGCTATGCGGCGAATTTCGTCTTTATAATGCTTGTCGAAAAGCACATAATACTTACCCACCAAGTGGTCGCCCTTCATTCCCGACGATTGTGGTGTTTCGCCTTCGCCATATAGTTTCCAAGCCAACATCGACTTGCAAATATGTATGCCTCTGTCGTTTACAAGGTTTACTTTCTTAATGTTGTTGCCGGCGGCTTTAAGCAACTGTGCCACACTCCAACCCAAAAGATTGTTGCGTATATGCCCCAAATGCAAAGGCTTGTTGGTGTTTGGCGACGAATATTCTATAACCACCGGTGCCTCGTCGGCAGACGCTTCTTTATATCCAAAATGCGATTCCAAGGCATGACTTTTAACAAAACTCAACCAATATTCGTCTCGTACAACGAAATTCAAAAAACCTTTTATCACATTGTAACTCTCAATGTCGGCAACATTGTTTTTTACATAACTGCCTATCTCGTCGGCCACTGCTTCGGGCGACTTTTTGGCGGCTTTAACGTAGGGAAACACTACCACGGTTATATCGCCTTCAAACTCTTTTTTGGTTTTTTGAAGCACTATGCTATCGGCTCCTATTTCGAGGTTATATAGCTGCTGAAGCGCTTGCGAAATGCTTTGTTGTAATTCGTATTCAATCATTTTGGATATGTTTTTTAATGTATTATTATTTTGCAAAGATACAACTTTTTTGTTATCTGTCAAACTTCTCTTTTATGGATTCTAACAATTGTGGAAACAAATTGGCACCTGCCGACACTATTTCGCCACCAAACAACCAGTTTCCGCCACCTCCGAAATCGGCATTCATACCCCCTGCCTGCTGCACTATAAAGGCACCCGCTGCCACGTCGTAGGGCTTAAGATTATACTCGTAAAAGCCATCCACTCTGCCACATGCCACATAAGCCAAATCGGTGGCGGCACTGCCCAATCGTCGCAATCCGCGAGTATGCTGCATGCTCCACTGCAAATAATCCATAAACTGTGGCAAACGGTCGAAATTGGTAAACGGGAATCCGGTGGCCAACAACGAATCGTTCAACTCGGCACAGCCCGACACTCTGATAGCATTGCCGTTAAGATAAGCACCACCGCCTTTATAAGCATAAAAACACTCGTTGCGATACATCTCATATACAACGCCAACCACTATCTCGTCGGCCTCTTTAAGCGCAATGCTTACCGCCGCTATCGGAAAGGCATGTATAAAATTAGTGGTACCATCCAACGGGTCTATAATCCAATTATACTTATCCTTAATTACCTGAATGGTATTCTCTTCAGTAATAAAACCCGCTTCGGGCAAAAGGCTTTGAAGACAATCCACAATCCTACGCTCCGACTCCTTGTCGAACTGCGTTACATAATCGTGAACACCCTTTGTTTCGACCCTCAAATCGTGCAAGTTGTCGCGTTCGGCCTTAAGATAACTGCCCACCTCTTTGGCCAACACACACACCTGATCACATATATATTTATAATCCATAATATTTTTTTTGTTTTGGGCTTTGAGCTTTGGGCTTTGAGCTTTGAACTCACTTCTCATTGCTCATTGCTCATTGCTCACTGCTCACTGCCTCGCCCACTATTCGTGCGGCAAAGGCCACCATATCGGCACACGAATGTTTTTCTTTGTTTTGCAATAAGTTGCGACACACTATATCGCCATATTTCTGTCTGAAACGTTCGGCCATAGACTTGGTAAGCATACGGTTTTTTTGCACCTGAGTGATGTCCTGCGGATTGGGAGCCGGCACAATAAACGCCGACAACAACGCCATACCACACACACAGCCACAAACCTCGTGCATACGGGCTATGCCTCCGCCAAAAGGCATCGACATCTGTGCCATAAACGACTCCTCTACCCCACACACATCGCTATAAGCAACAGCCACAGCTTGCGAGCAAGAATAGCCCGAAGCAAACAATTGTTGTGCCTTAAGCACTCGTTCTTCGATATTTATATTCATATAACCGATTTTTTATTTTTGCAAAGATACGATTTTTTTTTGAGTTATAAGCATGATGTCCCGTTTGTTAAACAACAATATGCAGGACATAAAAAAAAGCAGGCTATCTCACGACCGCCTGCCCATAAATTTATTAACCTTATAATATTAAAACTATGTATATACAAAACACAAAAATTATATATTTATTGTGCAAACAAAATATTTTTCGAGAAATAAAAAAAAGGCAGGCTATCTCACGACCACCTGCCCATATAACATTTGACTTTTAATTAATAATTGTATATAAAACGCACACACCATATATTTATTGTGCAAAGAATTTTTTTTTCATCCACAGAACACCTTTCCACCTTTAAGAGAGATAAGAGGAAGGCCGATAAAAAAAGGCAGGCTATCTCACGACAGCCTGCCCACATTTAAATAAACGTTTAACATTTAAAAGTGAGATTGAATGAATAACTCACATATTATATATTTATTGTGCAAACAAAAATATTTTTTTTCATCCACAAAACACCTTTCCATCATTAAGAGATATAAGGGGCAGGCCGATAAAAAAAAGGCAGGCTATCTCACGACAGCCTACCAAAATGTAAGGTTATTATCATTTAAAACAAATGTATAATACTATAAACGCACATATTATATATTTATTGTGCAAAGAAAAAATATTTTTTTTCATCCGCAGAACACCTTTCCACCTTTAAGAGAAATAAGAGGCAGGCCGATAAAAAAAAAGGCAGGCTATCTCACGACCGCCTGCCAAAATGTAAGGTCATTATCATTTAAAACAAATGTATAATACTATAAACGCACATATTATATATTTATTGTGGAAACAAAAATATTTTTTTCATCCACAGAACACCTTTCCACCATTAAGAGATATAAGAGGCAGGCCGATAAAAAAAAGGCAGGCTATCTCACGACCGCCTACCCATACACATAAAATAATTTTTAATTAACTAATGAATTATTGTATTGAAACACACATATTATATATTTATTGTGCAAACAAAATATTTTTTTTCGAGAAATAAAAAAAAAGGCAGGCTATCTCACGACCGCCTACCCATACACATAAAATAATTTTTAATTAACTAATGAATTATTGTACTGAAACACACATATTATATATTTATTGTGCAAACAAAATATTTTTTTCATCCACAAAACACCTTTCCACCTTTAAGAGAAATAAGAGGCAGGCCGATAAAAAAAGGCAGGCCATCTCACGACCACCTGCCAACAGTATTTAAATTTACAAACCATTTAATCTTAAAACGCACACAACATACATTTATTGTACGTGCAAAATATTTTTTTCATCCACAAAACACCTTTCCTCCTTTAGGAGGGATAAAAGGGAGGCCGATAAAAAAAAACGGGCTATCTCACAACAGCCCGCCAATACAATATAATCATTAATAATATAAATTACTAATACAATTAGTAAACGCACACAACACACATTTATTGTGCAAACAAAATATTTTTCGAGAAATAAAAAAAGGCAGGCTATCTCACGACCGCCCGCCTGAGGTCAAATGTTTGTCTATAAAAAAAATTGAATGACAAATAAAGAAACGCACATATTATACATTTATTGTGCAAACATTTTTTTCATCCCACAACACACAACCATACACACAACACCATATAAACACACCCCGCGTAAAGACGCGCCAACGGCACGTCTCCCAACAACACATCTCCTCATCCTCACCCACCATCATAAGAGATAAGAGGCAGACCGAAAATAAAAAAAAGGCAGACCATCTCACGATAGCCTGCCCGGAATTAAATTAATTGTTTAACCTAAAATTAATTTTATGGAACACATAAAAAAAACGCACACATCGTATATTTATTGTGCAAATAAAAACATTTTTTTACCCGCAACACACAACCATACACACAACACCATATAAACACACCCCGCGTAAAGACGCGCCAACGGCACGTCTCCCAACAGCACGTCTCCCAACAACACATCTCCTCATCCTCACCCACCATCATAAGATATAAGAGGAAGGCAGATAAAAAAAAAGGCAAGCTATCTCACGACCGCCTGCCAAAATAATATTATCATTTAAAACAAATGTATATCATAAACGCACATATTATATATTTATTGTATAACAACGATTTTTTTTCGCATCCTCCACATTTTTTTAGGCAAGAGACGCAAAGGGTCTCGCACATCGCGAGGTTGGGGATTTTTTGTCACGAGGAAATAAAAAAATCCTCCCGACGATTTTTCAAAAACATCGGGAGGAAAAGGCTTGGGGAATATATTAACAAGTAGTTTCGGTTTGATATAATGAAATGGAGAAGTCTAAAAACTGCTGCATTTGAGCGTCAAAATAATTGCAATCGGTTTTGTATTGCTGTTTGCCTGTGCTTTTGCTTTTTATCGAAAAATTGGATGCCTTGCCCGACACCGAGTTCAAATAGCTGTTATCGTCGTCGGTGGTGGTGGTTATTTTGTAAAGTTTGGCGGCAATAAAACGTTTCGACGAAAGTATCACACCCTTGTCGTGCAACACACCGCCTACCTCCAGCGCCAAATCGCTGAAGACAGCCTTTTTCTCGTAGGCCGTACCATGCAAAGTATACGGACAAAGCTCGACCTCTTTTTTCAACTTGGAATGGCTGTATTTTACTGAAAAATACTCATTTTCGTCGACATAGTTATTCTTGGCATTAGCTTTGGGTTTGGGATAAAACATCAAAAGATAAAACCGCTCCTGTGCCCCCCTGAACTGCTCGGGAATATGCTTGCTTTGCAACAAATCGAGGAAAAAACAGCCTATATCTTCGGGTTTAAGACCTTTGGCAAGCTCAAAATCTTGCGATATGGCCTTGTAATGGCGCGCCAAAAGAGAAGGCTTGTCGGTGGCAGTGTCCGACACCTTAAAGTACTGACGGCCATATGTTGCCGACGATGCATAAGACAACGTTTCGCCCCTCTTGGGCACATACGTAATTGTGCGAACATCGCCATCCTTGTTTTGCAAAACGCGCGTGCATGAAACATCGTAATACCCTTCGTCCATCAATCGTTTTACACAACTGTCGGCAGCCATTTGCCTCAACAGCTCGCCGCGTTGCGCACATTCGAAAAGCACCTCTGCTTCACGGCGTTCCAACATCATGAGGCGCTTTTCCTCTTTCGTGGATACGAATGGCGAAAAAACATCCTTGGCCTTCATGGTTTTAACATCTTCCAACAACGACTCCAAAAGAGAGATATACGACGTAAACTTGCTACCCGACCAATCTTCATCTTTCGACAAAATTTTTTCCGAACATACCTTCTTCGATTCAGACAACTCATCCTCCCACACCGCAGTGTGCGATTTAACTTCCAATGTATTCATAACTAAACTCTTTTTGAATTTTAAAATGATTTTTATCTTTGCAAAGATACGCATTTTTTTCGAGATAAGAAAGAAAAATCATCGTTTTTTTTCGCAAAATTATCAATGCCTTTTCACACATGTTTTTATGTAAGGCAACTTCTAAAAATTGCTTTGCAAGTGATTTGCGAATTTTTACTAGAAAGATTTCTAGTTTCTTTTGATTGAGCATAGCGGGCTATGCGATTGAAAAAGAAATAGAAAGATTTCGGTAAAAAACGCAAAGCACGCAAAAGTTCTTTCTGCAATTAATTCAATTTCCTAGAACGTGGAATTTTTAGAAGTTGCCGTAAAAACCACATCCGGGAAACGTTTTTTTAGCAGCAGATAAGAAACGGGTAAGTTAACGGGGTAGTTAACCTATCAAAACACTGCCACACAACCACTTAACCCAAAAACGGCCATTTTTTACACCCCCTACCCCTCTCTATATAGAGAGAGAGTATAAAAAGCAGAGAAAGTAAAGAGGGTAAAGAAAGTTCATTACTAACTATTAAAAAACAAGGTAATCCAACTTAAAAACAAGATTAATATAAGACATATACCCGCAATCTTTAGGAGTATAAGAAACAAACGTTGCGATAGCAACATCGACGAAGTCAGTATTCCACAAATCACTTGCAAAGCAATTTTTAGAAATTGCCTTAATGTGTGAGTAATGTAATGATTTGAAAAATAGATATATAGCAAGGATATGAATAATGTAATAATGGAGTCTAAATGTTAAAACAATCTATTTATTTGGAACTTTTGAATAAATAGTGTAATTTTGCAGATTGAAAATTCTAGCAAAATGGCAAAGGTAGGTTCTCTATTTTGTTAGAAAATGAATTTTTAGAACTTAACTACAGAAAGACAATGAAGAAATTTGGA
>JAFZFU010000111.1 GCA_017555745.1 Bacteroidales bacterium | reverse complement strand
CTCGAAAGACACCGACCGTATATTCTCGGTAAAGCAGACCATGACACGTAAATACGACATCGATAACGCTTTGCAGTTTGTGGTAGATGCCGAAGGTTTGCCTACCGAAGTGTATAACCAAGCTATAGTCCATGCAGTAGTAAGAAGTAACGCCAAAACTGTAAGTACCACACAAGAAGCAGCTATAAACTACGATACCGAAGAAGTGTTCACCTCCGTAATGCATGAGGGCGAGAAGCTGAGAGCCTACGAACTGCAAAAGAGAGTGATGGACAGATATAAATACATAACGCTAAACAGCTACCTCTACATAAAGGACATGGCACAACGCATAGGTCTATTATGCAAAACAGTTATCAATCCACGCTGTGTATATTACAGTCTGCAACCCACACTGACGGCAACACTATCCGCCACCACGGCAGTTGCTACTCCAAACGGACAGACGATACTGCCACCTTAGGCGATAAAACTACCACACTTAGTGGTTAAAAGTATGGCACTTCGGGGTCAAAACCATGGGGTTTACAGGTCAAAAGTATGGCACTTTTGGGTCGTAACTCACGGGGTTTTGGCTACGCCAGACAACGGGCTATGGCTACGCCGGACTACAAGACTTTTGCTACGCGAGACAACGGACAACAGACAATGGACAACGAGACTTTTTCTTCGCAAGACTACAAGTCAACAAGACTACGAGACAACAAGTGGGGCGGCAGCCGGTGGAGCTTCGCAGGGGCTACGGAATTATGGAACTACGGATAGGGCGAGTCGGCTCAAAGCTCAGTCACTCTCTATCCTCTCTATCCTCACAGCTCATGGCTCACAGCTCACTACCAACTGTGGTCATGCGCTAACCCTCCGTTGTCTGTTGTCCGTTGACTGTTGTCCCTAAAAAGTTTGCGAAGCGTAAGCTGAGCATAATTAACCATTCTCGAAAATCTTTAGAGACGATGAAGGAAAGAGTTTCTTGAAATCGTTTTTATATGTATCAAACTCACCTTCGAGAGATTTCCGATTTAAGTAAACAGCCTGCTTGATGGCAAGTTTATAACTCTCGACTATTGAATTGTGAATTTCCAAAAGGACATTGATACGAATAATATCGTTATCATCCAGAGTATTGTTTTAGGCACGGCTAAAAATGCCATTCCTAAATTTATAATCCCTGGCAAAAGTAACTCTTTTGTTGGGAAAACGTGAATCTAATTTCAACAAGAGAAACCTCGTCATCTCTTTAGATTGGACTATTATTTCTTTCATTGTTAGTTGTATTTGTTATTATATATTTCACAGAGTTATAATTAAAATTGAACGAAAATAGAATCATATTCCAAACATGTTGTAGCTATCCACTTATCACCTATTTTCTCAAAAGAAATATAATACATATTCCTATTACTGAAAGGATTAATCCATTTATATGTATGAAGATGTATGGAGTCGCCATTCTTTATTCGTTTAATATAAGGATAATAAAGAACGTGTAATCTATCTAAATCTGTACTATCGTTATATAAAAGTACATCATGACAATATATTGGATCCGGCAACTTTTCAACTACTTCTTTTTCTTCTTTGCCAAAATACAAACATTGTTCGTCTTCACGAACATATTGCATCATGAATAAGCTATCTATTTCTCTTGAATATTCGATACAGTCATTTTCTAAAGATTTGTTTTGAAAAAATAATACTAGTACAAGTATTGATAAAATAGCAATCGTGATAATTGTAAACTTATTTTTCTTCATTGCGTTTAAAGTATTTATCTAATGCTTCTGTTATATTGCGTTGCTGAACTTCACCGTATCTTTCACCCATAACATTACCTTCCCATCCTTTATGAGGTACATATCCTTTTTCACTATTTTCGTCATCATAATACCTATCTGATAAATAAAGCAAATGACCGAATTCATGTCTTGCTGAATTTTGTTTACTTATAGCTTTTGCCCATGTGCCAAATTTAGAATTATATACTATGGAACGAAAACCATCGTCAGGATTAATATCGATATAATTGTTTATTCCATTATAATGACGTCGACTTTTATTTTTTGCTTGGGTGTCAACAATAATATTGACATTAAAATCAATAGAATAAATTTTTCCTTTGTGGTTATAAGTCCATGACTCGCCATTTTTGTCTTTAAACCATGCGTTAATACTTTGTCTGTAGTACTTTGCAGAATTTTCAAGTTCATTTTTACCCATAATACTTGATTTTGTATAAAGTATTATATTTGCGGTTATTGTCATTGTCTTTTTTCGTTCATTGATAACAACTTTAAAATCCTCCCCATCCGGGTCCACCAACCTAATCGGGTTCCAAGCACAATAGTTGTACGGCGACAAGCCAGGATACTTATCCGCCATAGGATCCACGCTCAACCACCCCGTCATCAAATCCGAATCATAATACCTAACTCCGAAATAGGAATAGCCTATCTCTGACTCTCTTTCTTTCTCGGTGAAAGTAGAGACCCCAAAAACACTATTTCCCACGTAGTTATAGTGCATTTCTTGGCAATATTTCTGGGTTATATTTGTGCTTGTTTGGTACATAATTATTAGTTTTGTTATCATACATTTACAATCGTTTACCATGCTATAGCCCACCAACATGCATGCGACAAATTCTTTGATACGCTAATACCTTTCACATACCCATGTTTCCAATGTTCGGATAATATAGGCCGTTTTTCACAGGCTGCTTTTTCGTTGTTTTTCCAAAAGTTACCACTTTCGGCTTCTATCACATAAACAACCAAATCATCAGGTAGAATTTCCGTCTCCTCTATAAACCTATATTCTCCTATAAAGAAAGTATCACAACAATATTCTCCTAATGTAAAATACGAATGTCGTCGCATATCTGCTATAGGTATTTGAAGAGAATCTGTCATAGGATTACGATACGATTCTGCATAGGTCATATATGGTACATCTACTGTAAACAACGTGTCACTGTATTTTATTTTTTTGATATAGTCCATCCTCTCCAAGCTATCTAACATCTCGGAATTAATATTGACAGAAAAATATGCACAAGCAGAAAAATCGCTTTGAGTTGAATCATCGCATGGGGAATAATTATAGGCTCTACAATTGCTACCTAAGTATGGATTTTGGCGGATTGAGGGAAAAAAATCTATAATATCTTTCTCATACATCAGTTTCATCTGTTTAATAAACAGTCTTTTTGATGGATGATTATCATATATCGTATTGTCGTTGTAATGGTCACAGTCGGCAAATATTGTTACACATACAAATAAAACTGTAAATTTAATTATCTTGTTCATTCCTTTAGTAGTTTGTTAATTAATTTATTATTTCCTGAATAATTTTTTATATTTCCCATATTGTAATGATTTAAGTAATTGTGTTTTCCTCCGTGTATATGAGTTAAACCTGAAATAACTCCTTTAAAAAGACTTACTGAGGATGCTGGGTCTCGATAATTAATAGATTGTCTGTTTACATATGGCATATTGTTTTTAAAAGGATTGTAATCACCATATATGGTTCCTTTTGTAATAAAACGCATAGATTCTTCATAAGATTCCGGAACATAGGCTACTTTTTCGGTATATTCATATATATTTCCCAAGGTAATATCAATAGACCGCCCCTGACCAGCACTAAATATTTGTGTATATATATCTTCATATGTAACAACTTGAGTTGGGACTTGCTTATACCCTACAGACTCCATAACTGATTTTGCTCTGTCTCCGTCTAACGATAATTCCATATTAAAACTATTCGAAAGTTTATCATACGTAAATTTTCCATTATTCCGTCGAATAATATCCCAATCAGACTTATTAAAACCATCTGTTGTGAACATATTATTTTTTCCTAAGTATTTCCACCCATCACCTTTCATCGCTCCAGTTCCTGCAGCCTCAGCACCTCGAATCTTATTATTATAGTAAATTGCTCCTGTCAATTCATTTTGATACCAATCCTCCCCATCCGGGTCCACCAACCTAACAGGGTTCCACCCACAATAAGCATAAGGAGAAATATTCGGATACTTATCCGCCATTGGATCTACGCTAAGCCACCCCGTCATCAAATCCGAATCGTAATAGCGTGCTCCGAAGTAGGAAAAGCCTGTTTCTGAGTCTCTTTCTTTCCCGGTAAAGGTTCGGGGTGGTTTTTGGCTGTGTTTTATATCGTTTTGTAGCATGTTTTCTTGTTTGTTTCTATTCAATTTTTGTTATTATGGAAACATATTCCACCATTTGATTATTGTATCAGCAGTTATAAAAAAGGGATCATCTGGATAAGACCACTTGATAATCGCAGAATCCAAACTTTCGTTATTTTGTTTAGACAATCTTATCGCTTCTTTCATATAACCTTTTTGTTCTTCGAAAAACAACAATGCTTCTTCTTCTATTTTCTGAAAGTCTATATTCTCCCATTGTACAATTACGCTATCTTGATCCGGCATTTTTCTAGGATATGGATATTTGATATTGAATTCTTTCTCACGCTGTGCAAGAAAATCACTCTGACTTACTATTTCTTCATGCTGTCTATAATTTTCTTCATATACACTTCCTACTATTGCATTTGCTTCCTCTTTTGTCATATTTTTTCCATATTTGCGATACCATTCTTTTAAGTATTTTATATCTTTTTCCAATGAATCTTTGGTTTCGTAAAAATGGAAATCATAACAATAAAAACTATAATCAATATCTGTAATATATCTCATATACTCACATGTTGTCCAAAATATATCGTTCATTTGTTGCGTGCGACAGCCCTCAATACTCTCAATACCATATTTCTCAATAATGGCAACATTTTTAAAATAAAGCTCTTCAAATGCTTTGTCTTTTGAAGTATTACAACTGATACTGAAAAGCAGTATCGCTAATATAAATCCAAAATATTTCATATCATTAGTTTTTTATATATTTGCTTACCTTTAAAATAGGATCTTTACTATTATACGTATACTCTGTTTTATGTCCTTTTTTATCGGTATATGATTGTGTATACTTTGATCTTATTGGACTTAAATCTTTTCTGTAAGACCTATTAATTTTATTCTCGGAAGGAATTCCATTATAATAATGAGCTTCATTATAATTTTTGTCAGACCCTTTAACTATTCCATTATCTGCTTTATAATATTGTTCTACAAGTTCATGAATAAGTTTTCCTTGTTTTGTACAAAGCCCTTCTCCAAGATTATCAAATTGGTCTATATCTGCTACGTCAATGGCATTATTCGTATAGCTCCCAATTGCGACATCCCTAGAACCATATACAACATCTACTTTAGCTATCTTTTCTCCATTGATAATGTTTGATAATTCTACATAAAAATCACGTTGTTGGTCTGTTAGTTTTGTTATATCTCCACCATTGTTAGTAGCACGAAGAGACAATTTGTAACTACCATTACTATTTTTAGTATAAATAGCTTCAAATTGACCACCTAATCCACCATCTATTATTCTTTTTAATTCTTTCGAAGTATTTACACCTTTTACATATGTTGAAAAGGTTAACCAAATTTCTTTCCCATCCGGGTCCACCAGCTTCACCGGGTTCCACGCACAATAGTTGTATGGTGACAAACTCGGATATTTATCCGCCATAGGATCCACGCTAAGCCAACCAGTCAAAATATCCGAATCATAATACCGTGCTCCGAAGTAGGAAAAGCCTGTTTCTGAGTCTCTTTCTTTCCCGGTAGAGGATTGTGGGTAATTACGCTTGTATTTCAGTTGGTTTAATGACATATTTTTTCATCTTTAAATCTAAATTTACAATCAATAAAAAAACAACTATTGACTATTAAAAGGAGGTTCATTTACTATAAATAGCAACCTAGTATTTAAATCAATACAGAGTTTTTCGTAATTTAATTCAAGCCATTCTTCGTATTGTGTTACAGAATATCCTGAAAGAAATCTATATCCGATAAGATCATGATCT
>JAFZFU010000110.1 GCA_017555745.1 Bacteroidales bacterium | reverse complement strand
TTTAAACTTGCACCCTCAAAATAGTGCATTCTCACGATGTCTATTTTCTCATCGTACTTGAAATTTTCTCTTCTTTTTCTTTTGGTTTCTTTATTCATATTTTGTTGACTTTTGTGTCAACTTTTTTCAGCACAAGACACCATGAACGCGGAAAGTCGCCTCCGACCGTTATCAGTATTTGCGAACGAACACCCAGCCGAAAGAGGACTAACACCACAAATATCACTCTCCGTTTCATTTTGATTCAATTTTAGTTGTTACATCTTACTCTATTTATTTTAAATTAGTTGGTAATATTACCCATACACGTTAGATATTCAATAAAACCGTTCCTTTGCGAGTTTGTATGTTATTTGGATTTTGTACGCTGGAATACCTTATCACATATGCGTATGCACCCTGCATACACATAATACCTTTGTATCTCCCATCCCAAGACCTATTGATGTCGGTGCTTTCGTATATCAGTTCGCCGGTGCGAGTGTATATCTGAATATTGTAGGTATGCAAATTGCGGGCTTTAATCTCAAACAAATTATTATTGTCGGCCATAGGTGTAAATGCATTGGGAATCCATAACTCCTCGCTTATCATGTAGATGACTTTAGTCGTAGTGTCGGAACACATAATATCGTTATACGAAATAAGTTTTACTTCCACCGAATCGGCGTACGGCATTGTGTATTGTAGCGAACTCTCGTACCTATATTCGCCATTCAAATCCCACAATCTCGTTGTTCCACCTATGCTTACATCTACCAAATTAGTAACAGGATTGGCCGTTGTCACCATATCGGGGCGAGCCACTATGCGCGCAGTAGGATTTTCCCTAACTTTGATACAGACAGTATCTTTGTCTTCCCACAAAGCATTGTTCCACCATTTATATGCAGTAACAATATAGCATTCTGAAGAATCGGGTTTCACCACAATGGTAGCCATTGTATCGTCGGTATTCCACAACTGATAGTCGGCATCCAATACCGATATATTCACACTATCGCCTTTACAGATAGAAGTATCGCCAATAGTGAAAGCAAATTCTCTCAACACTCCTATAAGAACAGTATCGCTATATGCAATTTTACATTTATCCTCCACTTCAAACCAATACTCAGTTGTCGGAACGGTGGAAACAATAATAGTTTTAGATACTTCTCCGGTATTCCAAAGATATGTATAATCCATTTCGGAACTTATATAACCATTCTCTACCATAGCAGTAAGCACTACGGCAGTATCCTCGCTAACAGGCGGAATATAGGATATGTGTGCTCTCATTTCTTCGGTATCGTGTATGGTAACGACTATAGTGTCCATTTCGCAATGATTAACTTGGTATATAAGTACCACTGTTTCGGGTCCCTCTTCTACCCCATCCATGGTAGGCGAAATAGTAATTGTATACATAGTATCCCTTTCGTTAAAAACAATACTGGGATTTATCGGCTGATAGTCGCTATCACTAGCAGTACCAATTATTTCTATCGGGATCACATTGTTCTCGTTTGCAGTTGGACGTTTAAACTCTATATCCACGCCATAACAGCCTTCATATATATGCAATGGATCATTGCCATCGGTAGGATTTACATAATTGGTATATATGGTGTTAGATGAGAAACTTTCGGCTTCGATAAATACTGCACTATTGTACTGGTCGTCGCCAATATCGCAAATTGACATCTTTAGATGATAGGTTTGACAAGGTACCACAACAGCCTTTGCAGTAAGCACCGTTGTAAAGCCATCGTATTGTATTGAGGAGCCACCATCGTTGTTTACATAATAGTCCGAATTAGTACGATGATTAACAGTGTTTATGGATATAACAATATCAGTATCGGGTATAAGAGCTATATTTTTATTTTCATATTCTCCGCCCGAAGGATTAGGACCCGATATAAAGAATCCAAATATATCATTGTAACCACCACCTGCAAATTCGGGATACTCCTCCGAGGCAAACACATACCTAAACCTTATAGTATCACTTTTGGGAACAAAGTCCAACTCTAAGGTAGATGCATCGTACTTATTGCCACCGGAAATAGTGGATAATGACGGATCAAGATAGTTAGCACACACCGTTGCAGCAGAACTTGTGCTTGTAGAAGTATTTGGCCCTGCCGACAGCCACACATGGCCGGTGGATATTATCACACCACTATACATACCCAAATTGGTTTGTATACTACCTGTGGTAAAATAACCTAAAGCATTACATGAAATATCATCGAAATCCTGACCATTAAATTTTACATTAAAAACCTCCTCGCCCTCGGCCAGTAACACATCTCGAACCAATGAATCGGGAGTCCACGAACGTGGAAAGTCGCTTCCGGCCGTTATCAGTATCTGCGAACAAACACACAACCGAAAGAGGATAAATATCACAAATATCACTCCACGTTTCATATTGGGTTCAATTTTAGTTGTTACCTACATAAATAGATTTCTTTTATTCCAAAATAGATCATAATTGCACGTTATTATTACTTAAAACAAACAAATATCTATTTGGTCACAAACAATTTATTTAATCTCGCAATCGTATACATCATCATTGCCTACATTAAGTTTGGTAAGCAACACCGGTGTAACTTCGTTTATCAACGATTCGTCGTATTTTGTACGCACCTTGATATAATTGTCGGTAAAAGCATACATATAACCATTATGTTTGTCGCTCTCCCACAATGCATACCTTATTGTGCCTTCGTTTTCCTTATAGAATTGCAATTTCTTATTTTCGGATATCTCGTGCAATATTCTGCTTCTTTCTCTGCGTTTGTTTACAGGCACCTTTCCGGTATGCGACAATGATTTGGTACCCGGACGTTCGCTATAAGTAAATACGTGCAAATATGATATCGGGATAGAATGAATAAAGTGACAGGCATCGTCAAACATTTGGTCTGTTTCGCCTGTAAATCCTGCTATAATATCGCAAGCAATACAAGCATGAGGCATAACCGATTTTATCTTTTCGAGCCTTTCGGCATAAAGTTTGGTATCGTATCGACGATGCATAAGTTTAAGCACCTCGTCGGAACCGGCTTGAAGAGGAATATGAAAATGAGGTAAAAAAGCACGACTTTGTGCTATGAATTCAATCATATCGTTGGTGATAAGATTAGGCTCGATAGATGATATACGATAGCGTAATATAGGATCTATCCTATCCAATTCCTTTATCAAATCAAAAAAGGTTTGTCCGTGCAAAGCGCCAAACTCTCCGGTATTAATACCGGTAAGCACCACCTCTTTCATGCCATGCTGAGTTATCTCCCAAGCCTTAGCCACAGTATCCTCTACATTCAAGCTTCTATTTCGCCCCCTCGCAAAAGGTATGGCACAATAGGTACAAAAATAATTACACCCATCTTGTACCTTAAAAAAAGATCGAGTGCGATCGCCGGTAGAATAAGTAGGAACAAAAACATCGTTGTTGCCCATAGGCAATACCTTTTTATGAGCGTCGCCACACGAAGGGTTTAGTATATAATCCAACAATTTATGCTTGTCGTTGTTGCCCAAAATATAGTCAACACCTTCTATCTTTTCTATCTCTTGAGCATTGTTTTGAGCAAAACAACCTATGGCAGCCACTATAGCATCAGGGTTAAGGGCAATGGCCTGACGTATGATATTTCTACACTTTTTTTCGGCCAAAGCAGTTACAGTACATGTGTTTATAATGTACACATCAGCTTTTTGCTTAAAATCCACCACACGAAAGCCATTCTCGACAAAACGACGAGCCAAATCAGACGATTCGGAAAAATTGAGTTTACAACCTAATGTATGTATTGCTACTGTATTCATATATACCTATCAAAATCAAAATATTAATACATTTAGTACAAAGTTCTAGTATTTGCAAAGGTACATATAATATTTGAAATATAATAGAAAAAGTTACAGAAAGAGCCACTACATATTCAAATAATCGATATTGCAAATAATAAAAGTGTGTACATTTGAAAAAAAAGTTGTATCTTTGCATTCGTAATGATAGTGGCTTGTACAGTCCACAACCATACAATATATTAATACAAAAAGAATTAACGCAACAAACAAAACACAAACAATATGACAGTCGTAGAAATATTATGCATTGCAATAGGCTTGATAGTAAGTTATCTTATTGGGTCGATGACCCCATCGATATGGATTGGTAGGATATTTTATAATGTAGACGTTCGCACCAAAGGCAGCAAAAACGCAGGCACTACCAATACCATAAGAGTTCTTGGTCCCAAAGCCGGAATTATAGTATTTATAATAGATGTACTAAAAGGTTGCTTGGCATTATATCTATCCAACATATTTGTGTCATCGTTTTTGTACGATACACCATTGGAAATGTTCAACATAGTATCTGCAGCGTGTGTGGTACTTGGACATGTGTTCCCTATATACGAAGGTTTTAAAGGAGGTAAAGGGGTAGCCACTATGCTTGGAGTTCTCATATACTTATACTCCGAAATCTTTTGGATATTATTGCTTATATTTATAATTGTATTTATTATATGGCGATATATCTCTCTTGGCTCAATAACAGCAGCCATAGCTTTCCCTATCACCTACTACATATACTCCGCTTATTGGGCAAAAGATATAGACCCCATATTATTTATATTTGCCATCGTAGTAGCAATATTTATTGTTATCACACATCGCAATAATATAAAACGCCTTGCAAAAGGAGAAGAAAAGAAATTCAAATTCAAAAAAACAGAATAACACTCTACTTTAAAGCAACTTTTAAAAACAAAACATCAATTGTGAGTTTAACCACCGCAATTGATGTTTTTTTATTCAAGTAAAATCTATCCCTTGTCGTAATCCAATTGGGGAAAAGACAATGCATACAGCCAAAACCAAAGATAAACAATTGTTGCTGTAACTACATATCCCCTGCCATACAAACCCCATTGGATGAAATAATCCGAAGCATATTTGACCTTATTATATATACATTGCATAAATATTGCAAGACCTTGACGGCATATACACAAATGTTAAAATACAAAGTCTGAATTGTTAAACAATATCTTTAATAAAATACCCCGATAGGAGCCGACATAAAAATACCCCGCCCCTAAATTGATTTTACCCCGCCTCTAAATCAATTTTACCCCGCCCTTAAACCAATTTTGACCCGCCCTATTTTTTAAATACTAATATCGTTGTACAAGAAATTTGTAAACAGATTGATATATAAAGGTTTATATATGGGTTATTAATTTTCTCTACACCACCTTTATCAGTCCGTTATGTATGCGACAAATGTTAAAAAATGGGATATATACAACGCCCTAAATGTTAAAACCACATTGTCGAAACATATAATATGGCAAAGCTATTCGTATAATGGAAAGCCATACAAACATTGATCACAATCACAACCACTATCTAAATAGCAAACAATGAACAATAGAATACTCACTTTACAAACAGAAAATATAAAGTTAAAAACTTTGGCAGTTAGAAAATAAGTTGTACCTTTGCATTGATAGTAGCAAACTGATTTCTTTTATACAAAACTGTGTATCATAACGCATACTAGTATTAGAAATTTTCTTACAGCTATATTTTTAACCAATTCACCGATGAAAGAAATAGACCCAAAAGAAACTAGCCGAGCATCGGCATTCGAAATGTGGATGAGTTCGCCAATGCCTATGGTTACTATGACCAAAACTTTTGATGTAAGCAACATAGTAAAACAAAGCAGAAAAATGAAAATATCGTTCAACTCGCTGCTCTGTTGGTGCATAGGTAAAACTGCCAACCAAATAGACGAGTTTTTTATACTTCCCGAACATGGTAAATTATTCCAATACGACAAAATAGCAATAAACGTTATTGTAAACAATAAAAATGGAGGTATAAACTCTTGCGACATTCCTTTTTCGGATAGTATACAACAATTCTACTCCGATTATAAACGGCAGACCACACAATGCCATACCGAATGCAAAAGTACATTTATCGAAGACTATATGATTGTTGGCACATCAGCAATGATCCAGACCGAGATTGATAGCTTTGTCAACCAATACACCGACAAATTTAGCAATCCAATGGTTATTTGGGGAAAATATCGCAAACAATGGTTCAAGACCATATTGCCCATATCATTTCAATTCCACCATGTACAAATGGACGGTGGCCATGCAGCAAATTTTCTAAAGCTCTTGCAATATGAAATAAACAAAATAAGCAGAAATAGCCTATAAACCATTTCTGCTTATTACAATATAATTTATATATCTTTAGGCAACTTTGTGTTGCCACGAACTATATAATAACACCACTACCTACACACAATTTGGCATCGTTGTCGTAAACCACCCCAAATTGTCCCGATGCTATTCCTTGTATCTTATCTTCCGATTCTATACGGAAAACATCGCCTATACGAGTCATTTTTCCTTGCGTAAACTGAGGTGTATGGCGTATTTTAAATTTGACATCTACGCTATCAAAATCACCCCAAATATCTTTGGATATATACTGGAATGCCGAAAGATTAACCACATTTCCATATTGGCTTTGTGTATCGTAACCCCTCGAAACATATAGAACATTTTCTTCAATATCTTTCTTTATCACAAACCAAGGTCCTTCTCCCAATCCCAAACCTTTACGCTGTCCGATGGTGTGAAACCAGTAACCTTTATGTTTGCCTAATATTTTTCCTGTTTCAAACTCTACAATCTTACCCTCTTTCTCGCCCAAATATCGTTTTATAAAATCATTGTAATGTATTTTCCCCAAAAAGCATATACCTTGGCTATCTTTGCGCTCGGCACTGGGTAAACGTGCTTCAGACGCTATCTTTCTAACCTCCGACTTCAAAAGATGTCCTATTGGGAACATCAACTTAGATACCTGCATATAATTAATCTGACCCAGAAAATAGGTTTGATCTTTTACATGATCCTTGGCAGTAGATAGGAAAACAGTATCGTCTATCTCGGTAGTAGTAGCATAATGCCCTGTAGCAATCTTGTCAAAATATTTACCCCATTTTTGCTCAAAACTACCAAACTTTATAAGCTTATTGCACATCATGTCAGGATTTGGAGTAAGACCACGCTTCACCGATTCGATGGTATAGCTTACCACATTTTGCCAATACTCTTCATGCAACGATACAATCTCAAACTTACAACCATATTTTTTTGCTATGTATGTTGTAATTTCAATATCCTCTTCCGATGGACAATCAATATATCCATCTTCGTCTTCCATTCCAATTCTTATATAAAAAATAGTAGGGTCGTAGCCCATTTCTTTCAAATTATGAACTACTACAGAACTATCTACCCCTCCGGAAACTAATGCAGCTATATTCATGCTTTTTTCATTTTAAAAAGGGTTTTGCCATAGGCAAAACCCCTCTCATCAACAATAATATGTTTTAATTTTGTCTGATCGACAACATTTTATACTATCGAGAATATTTGAATTTTCTTCCTAAGTAAACAGCTTGGTCGCCCAACATTTCTTCAATACGCATCAATTGATTGTATTTACAAATTCTGTCGGTACGAGAAGCAGAACCAGTTTTAATCAAACCTGTGTTCATAGCTACTGCAAGGTCAGCAATAGTAGTATCTTCAGTCTCTCCCGAACGGTGGCTGCTGATAGCAGTGTAACCATTGCGATAAGCCAAGTTGATAGCATCGATAGTTTCAGTCAATGTACCGATTTGGTTTACTTTAATCAAGATAGAGTTAGCAACTTTCTTGTCGATACCCATTTGTAAACGTTTTACGTTTGTTACAAATAAGTCGTCACCAACCAATTGACAACGATCGCCAATCGTATCGGTCAAAGATTTCCAACCATCCCAATCATCTTCAGCCATACCATCTTCGATAGATATGATAGGATATTTATTTACCCATTCTTTCCAGAAATCAACCATTTCAGCTGGAGTAAGTTTTTCTCCGGAAGATTTTTTGAAGTGGTATTTATTTTCTTCAGGAATATAGTATTCAGAAGAAGCAGGGTCTAAAGCGATACAAATATCAGCACCTGGTTTGTAACCGGCTTTTTCGATAGCTTGCAAAACAACTTCGATAGCTTCTTCGTTCGAACCTAAGTTAGGAGCGAAACCACCTTCGTCACCAACATTTGTCGACATACCTTTAGCTTTCAATACACCACGCAAGTTGTGGAATACTTCAGCACCCATGCGCAAAGCGTCAGAGAAACAAGAAGCACCAACAGGCATAATCATAAATTCTTGGAAGTCGATAGAGTTGTCAGCGTGAGAACCACCATTAAGAATATTCATCATAGGGATAGGCAAAGTGCAAGCACCTGTTCCACCTATATAGCGATAAAGTTCTTGGTTTGTTTCCATAGCAGCAGCTTTAGCACAAGCCAAAGATACACCCAAAATAGCATTAGCACCTAATCTACTTTTGTTTGGAGTACCATCGATTTCGATCATACGAGTATCGATAGCTTTTTGTTCAGTTACGTACATACCTCTCAACTCTTCATTCAATATAGTATTTACGCTTTGAACAGCTTTCAATACACCTTTACCCATGAATACCGATTTGTCGCCATCGCGAAGCTCACAAGCTTCGTGTATGCCGGTAGAAGCTCCCGAAGGAACAGCAGCACGACCAAAACCACCGGCTTCGGTATATACATCAACTTCAACTGTAGGATTACCTCTTGAATCCAATATTTGTCTTCCTTTTATTCCAATTATTTGTGACATAATATAATCTTTTATTAGTAATTAATTACTCAAACACAATATAAATAATTGTGTTCATTCAGTTAAGATACAAAAAAAGCCATCTTAATAAGACAGCTTTTTTTATGTATTTATTTTTATTATTCTGCCTTAGCTTCTTCAGCAGGAGTATTCTCAACAACAGCTTCTGTTGCTTTTTTACCGCGACTTCTACGAGTAGTTTTAGCTTTTGCAGTTTTTGTTTCCTTCAACATATTTTCATTGTAGTCAACAAGTTCAATCACTGCCATTTCAGCGTTATCACCATGACGTATACCGGTTTTTAAAATACGAGTATATCCACCAGGACGATCAGCAACTTTTTGAGATATTTCTCTGAAAAGTTCTGTAACCGCTTCTTTATTTTGCAAATAACTAAATACTATACGACGAGAATGAGTCGAGTCCTCTTTAGAACGGTTAATAAGGGGCTCAACATAAACTCTAAGTGCTTTGGCTTTGGCCAAGGTCGTTTCAACTCTTTTGTGCAATATCAAAGATGTAGCCATATTAGAAAGCATAGCTACTCTGTGAGCATGAGTTCTTGATAATTTATTTACTTTACAACCGTGTCTCATGTTTTTATTCTTTATCTAATTTATACTTTGCTATATTCATTCCGAAATCCAAATTTTTAGATGCTACTAAATCTTCGAGTTCGGCCAACGATTTTTTACCGAAGTTTCTAAACTTCAATAAATCAGCTTTATTAAATGCAACTAATTCACCCAAAGTTTCAACTTCTGCTGTTTTCAAACAGTTCAATGCTCTTACAGACAAATCCATATCAGTTAGTTTTGTTTTCAACAACTGACGAATATGCAATGTATTTTCATCAAATTCTTCACTCATTTGAGATTTTTCAACCTCCAACGAAATCTTTTCATCCGAAAATAACATAAAGTGCTGTATCAATATAGTTGCAGCCTCTTTTAATGCTTCTTTTGGATGGATAGAACCATCTGTTTGAATATCAAAAAGCAATTTTTCATAATCCGTTTTTTGTTCTACACGATAGTTTTCTATTTCGTATTGAACATTTTTTATAGGAGTATGTATCGAATCGATAGCTATTACACCTATCTTATCCGAAGGCTTTTTGTTTTCTTCAGCAGGTATATAACCTCGACCTTTTTCGATAGTGAATTCAGCATTAATGGTAACTGAAGGATCCATGTGACAAATCTCTATTTCTGGATTTAATACTTGAAATCCATTCAAGAAATTATTCAAATCACCGGCTGTGAAAACGTTTTTCCCCGTTATCTTACAAGATACTCGTTCCGAATCATTGCCTTCTATCTGTTGACGAAAACGTACCTGTTTTAAATTCAATATGATATCAGTCATATCTTCTACAACACCTTCCATTGTATCAAATTCATGATCGATACCTTCTATGAAAGCTGATGTAATAGCATAACCTTCCAATGAATTTAACAGAATACGTCTCAAAGCATTTCCTATAGTTACACCATATCCTGATTCCAACGGGCGAAATTCGAATCTTCCACGAAAGTCATCCGATTCCAACATGATAACCTTATCAGGTTTTTGAAAAGCTAATATTGCCATTTTTTATCCTTTCTCGTTGTTACTTATTTTGTTTGACTTAATTCATTATCGTACCTAAACATCAATTACTATTTAGAGTACAATTCAACGATATGTTGTTCCTTGATGTTTTCAGGAATGTCTGCACGTTGAGGATAATTCAAGAATTTTCCCGACATGTTGGCTTCATCCCATTCTAACCAAGAATAACGAGTAGCACGACTTGCTAATGAATCAACAATAATTTCCAACGATCTTGAACGTTCTCTTACTGAAACGATATCGCCTTCTTTCAATGAATAAGAAGGAACATTTACCACATTACCATTAACTGTAATATGACGATGAGACACCAATTGACGAGCTTGAGCACGAGTTCTTGCAATTCCTAAACGATAAACTACGTTATCCAAACGAGCTTCAATTAATTGCAACAACACTTCACCAGTGATACCTCCTCTACGAGAAGCTTCGTGGAACAAGTTTCTAAATTGTTTTTCTAAAATACCATAGGTATATTTTGCTTTTTGCTTTTCTTGCAATTGGATACCATATTCTGATACTTTTGCACGACGTCTATTTTGTCCGTGCATTCCCGGAGGATAATTTTTCTTTTCGTAAGACTTATCTGCTCCAAAAATGGGTTCTCTAAATCTTCTTGCTATTTTGCTTTTAGGTCCAGTATATCTTGCCATTTTAAATTAAGATATAAAAATTAAAAACTCAATTAATTTCCTCGATTAAACGCGACGACGTTTAGGAGGTCTACAACCATTGTGTGGAAGTGGAGTAATATCCACAATTTCCATCACTTCTATACCACAAGTGTTAATCGCACGGATTGCAGATTCTCTACCTGAACCGGGTCCCTTTACAAAGACTTTTACTTTGCGAAGACCTAAGTCATAAGCAACTTTACCGCAATCTTCCGCAGCCATTTGAGCAGCATACGGAGTGTTTTTCTTCGATCCACGGAAACCCATTTTTCCCGATGATGACCAAGAAATCACTTGACCGGCATTATTTGTCAACGATACTATTACGTTGTTGAAAGAAGCAAAAATACATGCTCTTCCCATTGGTTCAACTTTTACAACTCTCTTTTTAGTTGGTTTTGAAGTTTTTGCCATTTTTCTTTTAAACTTTTCTTGTTTAATTAAACCATTTGTTCTCCAATTACTCCTAATTCGAATATATGATCCGTAATTGGTCGCACCTCATTTTATGCTATTTTTTACTTAGGTGCTTTTTTCTTGTTAGCAATTGTTTTCTTTTTACCCTTACGAGTACGTGCATTGTTTTTTGTACTTTGTCCACGCAAAGGTAATCCCAAACGATGGCGGATACCTCTGTAGCATCCAATATCCATCAATCGTTTGATGTTCATTTGGACTTCCGAACGCAATGCTCCTTCTACTTTATACTCTTCGTTAATAATGTTACGAATAGCATTTTGTTCATCATCTGTCCAGTCTTGCACCTTTTTGTTTACAT
>JAFZFU010000109.1 GCA_017555745.1 Bacteroidales bacterium | reverse complement strand
TTATGCTTCGCAGTTGATGGACTAAAGGCAAAGGACAAAAGTCAAATGGGTAGAGAGAGCTGTTGGCTTTTTGGCTGTTAGCTATTGGCTGCTGTCACATTATGCTTCGCTATCGCTTCGCAGTTGAAAGGGTATAGAGAGTCATGAGCTGTGAGCCAGCTACTACAGATGCTTCGCAGACCTTTTTTTTTAAAAAAAGACTACAAAACCACGAGACTACGAGTCAACAAGTGGCTGCAGCCCCACTAGTAGTCTCGTTGTCTTGTAGATTTGTTGACTAGCGAAGCCTAAAAAAAACACTTTCGACGTTGTTAGCCCGACCTCACCCCTGTATCCCCCCTAAAGGGGGATACTTAGGGGTGGTTGGGTCGTGGGGCTTACAACGTCGCCGCTCTCTTTGGTGCTTCGCTAACGTTTCGCAGACTTTTTAGGGACAATAGTCAACGGACAACAGACAACGGAGGGCTAGTGCATGATTACAGTTAGCAGTGAGCCATGAACTTTGAGCCGGCTACCTCCCCATTAGTTGACTCGTTGTCTTGGCGTAGCAAAGCGCAGCCAATTTCCGTGATTCCGTAACCTCCGTAATTCCATAGTTCCGGCGTAGCCAAAGCGAAGGTCCCAAGTTTAGAAGTTGCCTAAATCTATTGTTGTAACCAAAATGTAACAATTTATAAACCCCTAATTAATGTTTTTCTTTTTTCTTTGCAAGCAGATAGCATAAAGCAATATGTATTGCATATTATTGGGTATTATATTATTAACACATAAAAACAGATAGTTATAAATGAATGTTTTTTCTATTTTAGTAGGATTGTTGGAAATACTGGGAGCTTTGGGTATATTCCTCTACGGTATGAAACTTATGAGCGACTCGCTTCAGAAAATAGCGGGCAATAAAATGCGTAACATCTTGTCGCGCATGACTTCAAAACCATTTAATGGTATACTAACGGGTGCTTTTGCCACTACTGTTATTCAATCGTCGAGTGCCACTATAGTGATGGTGGTAAGTTTTGTCAATGCCGGCTTGCTGTCGTTGGCAGGTGCTGTGGCTGTTATTATGGGGGCCAATATAGGTACTACGATTACGGCATGGGTTATCTCGTTGTTGGGACTTAAATTTTCTATGGCCGACTTGGCAATACCATTGGTAGCCATTGCCATACCATTTATATTTTCCAAACACAGCAAACGCAAATCGATAGGTGAATTGATAATAGGCTTTTCGCTATTATTTCTTGGTATCGAATTTATGAAAGCAGCCATGCCGGATATTAATCAATATCCTCATGTATTGGAGTTTATAGCACAATATTCTAATTATGGTTATGGCTCGGTATTGTTGTTTGTTCTTATAGGTACAATACTTACTTTGGTTATGCAGTCGTCGAGTGCCACAATGGCCATCACTTTGGTGATGTGTAGCCAAGGATGGATTGGATTCGAAGTGGGTGCAGCCATGGTTCTTGGCGAAAATATAGGTACTACCATTACAGCCAACCTTGCTGCTATGGTGGCTAACAATTCGGCTAAGAAGGCTGCGTTGTCGCATTTGGTGTTCAATATCATAGGTGTGATATGGATGCTTATAGTATTTTATCCGTTCACTAAACTTATTGCTTATATAACAGTGCAAATGGAAGGCTCATCGCCATTTGTTGATGCTCTTGCAATACCGGTGGCATTGTCGCTTTTCCACTCTATATTCAATGTGATAAATACTTCGCTATTGGTATGGTTTATACCCGGAATAATAAAGATAGTGAATATGATTATCAAACCTGCCAAGGAAGAAGATGAAAGTTTCCGCCTACAATATATTCCTTCCGGATTAATGAACACATCGGAACTTGATATACAAAGTGCTAAACAAGAAATAGAAACTTTTTCGGAACGTGTAGTTAGAATGTACTCTTTCTTGCCTGAGTTGGATAAAACCAAAAACGAAAACGAGTACCAAAAAATATTTGAGCGTACTGCCAAATATGAGGATATTACCGACCGCATGGAGATAGAGATAGCACGTTTCCTTACCAAGATATCGGAAGGCGAGCTTAGCAACGAGGGCTCGCAAAAGATAAGTTCGATGCTTCGTATAATCGATAACCTCGAAAGTATAGGTGACTCGATATACCAGATGGCTATACTTAAACAAAACCAAAAAACACAAAATGTAACCTTAGATAAGGATTGTCGTGGCTACCTCGAAAATATGTATGCTATGGTGGGTAAGGCATGGGAAATAATGAACACTAACTTGCATAAAGACTACAAAAACGTAACTTTGGACGAAGCCAACGAGGCCGAAAAAGAAATTAATGCTTTGCGCGACAGTCTACGCAGTCATCATTTGGAATCTATCAAAGCCGGTGCTTATTCGTATCAGGTAGGTACGATATATAGCGGAATGTATGCTTTGTATGAAAAGATTGGCGACTTTGTAATAAATGTGTCTGAGGCTGCAACCAATACCAAGAAATTGGGAGACTAAACAGATTACATACATCTCTTTTTGAATATTAAAATGGAGGATTGCAATATGATGAAACAAAACTATTGTGTAATAATGGCCGGTGGCATAGGCAGTCGCTTTTGGCCTTTGAGTAAAGACAATTATCCAAAACAGTTTCTTGATATATTGGGTACGGGTAAAAGTTTTATACGCAGCACTTTCGACAGATTTTTGCCTGTGGTACCTGCCGAAAACTTTTTGGTGGTGACTAATGCCGCTTATAAAGATTTGGTGTTGGAACATCTGCCTCAAATAAAGCCCGAGCAAGTGTTATGCGAGCCTATGCGTAGAAACACTGCTCCATGTATAGCATACGCCGCCTATCATATAATGGCAAAGTGTAAGGATGCCAACATAGTGGTAACACCTGCCGACCATTTGGTTACCAACGAGGTGGAATTTCAACGTATAATATCTAAGGCATTCGACTTTGTGGCACAGCCGGAACACAATAAGGCTTTGCTTACGATAGGTATACGTCCGAGCCGTCCCGAAACAGGATATGGGTATATACAGGTGAATGAGGGTGAGAATGCTGAGTTGGGCACAGTTACTAAAGTGAAAAGTTTCACCGAAAAACCAAACCTCGAAAAGGCAAGACAATTTCTTGCCGAAGGCAATTACTTTTGGAACTCGGGTATATTTGTATGGTCGATGAATGGAATAAAAACGGCTTTCGACACTTACTTGCCGGAAATAGTGGCTGTATTCGACCAAGGCAAAGATATGTTTGCCACCGATAAAGAACAAACTTTTATTAACGAAAAGTTTGCCGACTGCCCAAATATTTCCATCGACTATGGTGTGATGGAAAAGTCGCCGGACACTTATACCATACCTGCCGATTTTGGTTGGAGTGATATCGGCACCTGGGGATCGCTATTCACTCATGCTGCAAAAGATGACAACAACAATGCAGTGTCGGGCAAGGCTGTAGTGGTAAATACTGCCAATACTATAGTGAATATACAAGAGGGGGTTGAAGCAGTGGTGCAAGGATTGGAAAACTGTTTGGTGGCATATCGCGACAATTCGCTGTTGATATGCAAATTATCCGACGAGCAAAAGATAAAAGAATGGATAACAGAACTGTAATTTGATTTGTAAGTATTTGCATATTAAAGTATTATTGTGTGGTAGAAAAAATATGTTGTAGATATGCGAAAAAAATAGTATCTTTGCAGTTCGAAAATTGGAATAAAATAAAATAGTTACAATTATAAAAACATAAAATAATGGCAAAACTATATAACGCAGTTTCGGCTGAAGAAGCTGTAAAAGTGATAAAATCGGGCGACCACGTACACATCAGCTCTGTATCGTGTGCTCCAATGTGTTTGATAGAAGCAATGTGCGAACGTGGCGAGAGAGGAGAACTTAAAGATGTTCATATCCACCACCTTCATACCGAAGGCCCTGCACCATACGTAGAAGCTAAATTCGAAGGTGTGTTCCAACACGATGCTTTCTTTGTAGGTTCTAACGTTCGTAAGAGTGTTCAACAAGGCTATGCTGACTATATTCCTGTATTTTTGAATGAAACAGCACGTCTTTATCGCGACAATTATCTAAAATGTAATGTGGCCCTTATCCAAGTAACTCCACCGGATGAATTTGGATATGTATCTATGGGGCCGTCGGTAGACGCAACCCTTGCTGCTGTTGAAAATGCCGATTATACAATAGCTGTAATAAACAAATATGTACCTCGTACTTTCGGTGATGGTCTTATACACATGAGCAATATCGACATATTTGTAGAAAAAGACGAACCACTTGAAACTGCTGCTCCAGGCCAACCATCAGAAGTTGAAAAAGCTATCGGACGCCATTGTGCCGAACTTATCGAAGACGGTGCTTGTTTGCAAATGGGTATAGGTTCTATTCCTAACGCTACTCTTTCGTGTTTGACTAACCATAAAGATCTTGGTGTACATACCGAAATGTTCTCGGATGGTATATTGGAACTTGTAGAACGTGGTATTATAACAGGTGCCAACAAGGCTTTGGATAAATATAAAATGGTATCTACATTCGTTATGGGTTCGCAAAAGACTTACGATTTCTTGCACAACAACCCACGCGTACTTATGAAAGATGTGGCTTATACTAACGATCCTTTCATCATTGCTCAACAACCTAAGATGGTATCTATCAACTCGGCTTTGCAGGTAGATATTACCGGACAAGTATGTGCCGACTCTTTAGGAACTAAGTTTTACTCGGGAGTAGGTGGACAAATAGACTTCATTTATGGTGCTTCTCGCTCTAAAGGTGGTAAAGCTATCATAGCTATGCCTTCGGTAACTGCTAAAGGTATCAGCAAAATTGCTCCTACTTTGACAGAAGGTGCAGGTGTTGTAACAACAAGAAACCACATCCACTGGTTTGTAACAGAAAATGGTGCTGTTAATCTTTACGGAAAAACATTGCAAGAACGTGCTAAACTTATCATATCGATAGCCGATCCAAGTGCTCAAGAAGAGTTAGATAAGGCTGCTTTCGAACGTTTCGGTTCGCACTTCCATTTCGTTAAGAAATAGTAGAGTAAATAAATTATAAATTAAAAGGGGTGAGGTCTCACCCCTTTTTTGTAAATATCAAAACTCTATTGTAGTTTGATTGTTGATGCATAAAGTATAAAAGTATGTTTTCAGGATTTAATATAGTTGAGATTATCAGTGCTTTTGTGGTGTTGTTTGCCATAATCGATGTTACCGGTTCCATACCTATTTTTCTTAGTTTAAAGAATCAGCAAAAGAGTATAAAAGCATGGCAGGCTTGTTTGGCCTCGTTAGTGTTGTTTGTCGTGTTTTTTTATTCGGGCGATGCATTACTCAAACTCTTTGGTGTCGATTCGGCATCTTTTGCCGTAGCCGGTGCGCTTGTATTGTTTATATTGGCAATGGAGATGGTGTTGGGTGTCGAGATTATTAAAAATGAAGGAGGCGGTAATGGAGCATCTATAGTGCCTATAGCATTTCCTCTTATAGCCGGTCCCGGTGCTTTGACGGCTTTGCTCTCGTTGCGGGCCGACCATGCCGTGATAAATATAATGATAGCATTGGTGCTTAACGTTTTCTTCGCATTCATAGTTCTCTCATCGATTGATAAGGTAGAGAAGGTATTGGGCAAAGCCACTATATTTATACTGCGTAAATTTTTTGGTGTTATACTTTTGGCATTGGCTGTAAATATGTTTGTGAGCAATCTGGCAATAGTTATTGAATCACTCAAATAGAAAAAAGTTTCGTTGAATGCCGAAATATTCCAAAAGAATACGTATCTTTGCAAATTGTTTTAATAAGAGTAATATAAATTAAAGGACTAAATAACATATAATTAATGTTGCAACATTGTCAAATACTTGCTGTAAATTTTGCTGAGTATGCTTCTACTATTGTCAAGGGCATAGGCTTTGGCATTACTCTTTCTTTTGTTGCCGGTCCTGCAATGTTTGCTCTTATCCAAACCAGTCTTACCAATGGTTTCAAAGCCGGTGTCCATTTGGCTTTAGGTATTTCGCTTAGCGATATATTTATGGTATTCCTCACATTGTTCGGCATATCGTCGCTTATGGATAATCCACAAAGTAAAATAGTGTTGTCTGTAGTGGGAGGAGTGGTTATGGTGGTGTTTGGTGTGTTTACTTATATGCGCAAAACGATAAAGAAAGACCCTGCAATAACTTCGGCTGTGGAATTACAAAAAAAACCATTTTATCTCCCCTATATAGGTAAAGGCTTTTTGTTTAATATCGCCAATCCTTCGGTATGGGTATATTGGCTTATACCGGTGGGTATAGCATCGTCGTTTCCCGAAAGAGAGCAAAGTTATTTGTTTATGGTATCATTGTTGGTAACCATACTTTCGTTTGACATACTTAAGTGTGCCATATCCTACAAACTTAAAACCATACTTACCCCAAAGATATTACATATAATAAATCAAGTAGTGGGTGTGATATTGATAGGTGTGGGGATTTATTTTATAGTTAGCGAATTTCTCCCCAAAGAAATTGTAGAAATGTTTTGATTTATGAAGAAGGATACAATAGCATGTGGAATACTATTGGCGTTGGGCAGTATAGTGCTGTCGGCCGTGCTGATAATGGCAGTGTTTTTGTTTTTGGGAATGCCGTTTGTATCTAATCTTCGAATATTTATACTATCGTTTGTGGCTCCTATATTGTTGCTTCGTTATTATGCCAAGAAACTTCAATATATGAAAACTGCCAAAGCAATAGCCGTTACATTATTTTTTACCATGCTTCCTTTCATAGTTGTTTTGGTGCGAATGGGCGAAATATTATAGTCCGCAATATAACCTATTTCCAAAATTATCGTATAATGGAGTTTGTAATCGTAGCTCTTTCGAGTTTTGCGATGGCAAATAGTTATATATTATAATAAAAGAAATAGAACATGAAATATTACATTATATCGGGCGAGGCCTCCGGCGACCTTCATGGTTCCAATCTTATGAAAGCTATTTATCGTCAAGACCCTGATGCAGAGATACGCTTTTGGGGTGGTGATTTGATGCAGAGTGTGGGTGGTACTATGGTTAAACACATACGCGACCTTGCCATTATGGGGTTTGTCGAAGTGGTGGCTCATCTGCGTACCGTATTGGCAAATATAAAATTGTGCAAGCAAGATGTATTGGCATTTAATCCCGATGCGGTAATATTTATCGATTATCCCGGTTTCAACCTGCGTATAGCCAAGTTTACACACAGTCATGGACTAAAAAATTTTTATTATATATCGCCTCAGGTGTGGGCTTGGAAAAAAGGCAGAATAAAAACCATGCGTAAGGTATTGGATAAAATGTTTGTGATACTGCCTTTCGAGAAACCTTTTTATGATAAGAATAATGTAAGCAATGTAGAATATGTAGGCCATCCGTTATTGGATGCCGTAGCTGATTTTAAATCAGCTAATAATGTTGATGATTTTCGTAAGGAACACAATCTCGACGACCGTCCTATAATAGCTCTTATGCCTGGCAGTAGAAAGATGGAATTGCGCAAAATGATGCCGGCAATGGCCGAACTTGCAAGCCGTCATCCCGAATATAATTTCGTTATAGCCGGCATGACTTTATTGGGAGATTCGTTTTATAAACCATTTTTAACATCTAAAAATGTAACCTTAGTGTACAATCAAACGTATTTATTACTACAATCGGCCTTTGCAGGGGTTATCACTTCGGGAACGGCGACTTTAGAAGCAGCATTGTTTCATTTGCCTCAGGTGGTATGCTACAGAGCCAATGCTTTTACGGTGGCCTTGGCAAAACGATTTGCAAAAGTCAAATACATCTCGTTGGTTAACTTGATAGCAGATAAGCCGGTTGTAAGGGAACTAATACAAAAAGATTTAAACAAAAACACATTGGAAACAGAGTTTTCCAAGATAACAAAGGACAAAAACAATAGAATGGCGATGATTGCCGAATACGAAAACATCGAGAAAATGCTGGGAAGCAAAGGGGTGTCGGATAAAGCAGCAGAGGCTATTCTGAAAACATTAAAAAGGGACTGACAAAATGAATAAAAGAAATGCTTACATATTGATGATGTTGCTAATACCTACAGTGGTATTTGCCGATAAAGTAAAGGTAAGAGTATTTTCGACTGCCAATATTGCTTACACAAAGATTTCGTTCGAAAACAGCACCTATAGTTTGGTGGGAGACAACGTAGATACTATTGCCGCTAATCTTAAAAGAGGCGACTTTGTAGAACTTACTCCATTTGCAAAAGAAGTGGTAGTAAGTGTAAACGGACAAAAAAAGGGTAACTTCGAAAGTGTTTCTTTTGTAACTAATCAAGATGATGCATATTTTTATATATCTCCCAAAGGATACAAACAACGTTCGTATGAAGATGATTTGCATATAACAGCATTGAATAGCAAATATCTTCAACTGATAAATCATGTGGAATTTGAAAAATATGTGGCAGGTGTGGCACAATCTGAGATATATGGCAAACATGCCGATATATTCCGTGTGCAAGCCATAATATCGCGCACTTGGGCTATGCGTAATATGGAAAAACACAAAGCCGAAGGCTATAACTTCTGCGATAATGTTCATTGTCAGGCTTATTACAATCGTTGTATAAGAGAAGACATAAAAATGGCCGCTAAGGCAAGTATAAACGAGGTGCTTGTTGATGCCAATGGCAATCTTATCGAAACTCCTTTCCATTCCAATTCGGGCGGACAAACTGCAAACTCCGAAGATGTATGGAAATCAGAAATAGAATATTTGCGTTCGGTTAAAGATACCTTTTCCTATGGTATGAAACAATCAGAGTGGACAAAAGAATTCTCGACAGATAAGTGGTTGAACTATTTTGCAAAGAATCACAAACTTAATATCAACGACGAAAATGTTCGCAAAGAGTTGTTAAACTTCACTCAAGACGAACGTAAAGCAAAGATAGTGGGTGTGCCTCTTACCACTATACGCAAAGATTGGAATCTTAAATCCACATTCTTCTCGGTGGTGTATTATGGCGACAAAGTGGTACTAGAAGGTAAAGGCTACGGTCATGGTGTAGGACTAAGCCAAGAGGGCGCTATAAGAATGGTGGAATTGGGTATACCATACAAAGAGATACTTGTACACTATTATACCGGTGCTAAAGTGGTAAGACTTGGAGCCGAAGAAGAAATGGAAGAACCTGTACTATTGGCTTCGACAACTGCTGCCGACAACAACGTAGCTGATGATTTTACCAACGATGTTATGACAATGATAGCAATGGTAAACGATCCGGCAGGCGTGGCTGTAGAAGATGAAAAGAAAAAAGAAACAAAAAAGGTGGAAACCGAAAATACAGATAAATCAAAAAGAAGTAGCGATTTGGCCTCGCGTATGTTGAATACCAAAAAACAATTGGAAAAAGAATCGTCGGCTAATAATAATGTAGATAACGAAAATGGTTGGGTTTATGAATGGTAATAATAACAAAAAGATTGCTGTTTGGGTTGTGTCTATGATGTTGGCTGTGGCTGCATCGGCACAGGTTAATTGGACTACAGTGGATAAATTGGGTAGTCTCGATTTGAAAGAAAACAATAAGTTGGGCTTTATTGATTTCTATACCACATGGTGTGGATGGTGCAAAAAGTTGGACTCCGACACGTTCGCCAACGACACTGTGGCTCGCATACTCAATAAATATTATCATGCAGCTCGTTTCGATGCCGAAAGCAAAGACGATGTAACTTGGAAAGGCGATGTATACAAAACACCCGATCCTACAAAGAAAATGGTACATCCGTTTACCAAAAAGATTATCATAGGCAAGGTAAGTTATCCAACTACGGTGGTATTGGATAAGCAAATGAATGTAATAAACGTATTGCCGGGATATTTTACTCCTAAGGATTTTGTAATGATATTGTGGTATTTTGTAAACGACAACTACCGAAAATATCCTTTCGAAGATTTTAGAGATGCGTTCGAAAAGCAGATAAGACCAAGAATGAATAAGGATTTGGGATTCTAATCTCAATTAACTAAAAGTTAAAGTTCAAGGCAATTTTCATCTATCGATGGGAATTGCCTTGAACTTTTTGGGACTTTTGTATATTTTTTTTGCAGGAGATATAATATTTTTGATGATTTTACATTATTATATCTGGCAGTTTCTAAAATTGCTTTGTAAGAGATTTGTGGAATGCGGACTTCGAGATGTTACCATTACCCGAAACAGCTAATGCAAGCATTGCTCTTTATTTGTTTAATTGCAACATTATCAGAAAGATTAAATAAATATACAAGTCGTTCAAAATCTCTTAAAGAAAGTAATATCTTTTTTAGGCTGTAACTTTTAGAGGTTGCCGATATTCATCGAAAAAAAATACGAATACCATGTACGTAATAGACAAAGAACAAGAAGAAAAAGAAATACAATCCAAGTACGATGAGCTTATACAACTATGTTGGAGCAAAAATTTGATATCGACAAAGAAAGATGAGAATACCATATATCGTGCATTTATTATATCAAAGAATGCACATGCCAGCATGCGCCGCAAATCGGGCGAGCCATATATATTCCATCCTCTTAGTGTTGCCACTATAGCTGTACAAGAAATAGGCTTGGGGGTTACGGGTGTGGTATGTGCTTTGTTGCACGATGTGGTAGAAGACACCGATACAACGCTTAGCGATTTGAAATCGATATTTGGCGACAGAGTGGCGCGTATTATCGATGGACTGACAAAGATAGATAATATATTTGATACGCAAACCAATTCGATACAGGCCGAAAACTTTAAAAAGATATTGTTGGCAATGGCCGACGATGTGTATGTTATATTCCTTAAATTATGTGATAGACTGCATAATATGCGTACATTGGATTCGATGCCAACTGCCAAACAACTTGTTATTTCGTCCGAAACACAATATTTGTATATACCCATAGCACACCGACTTGGGTTGTATTCGATAAAAACGGAGTTGGAAGAGTTGGTAATGAAGTATACCAATCCGCAGTCTTATAACAGTATAAAAGAACTTGTCGATTCGACACAAGGCGATAGAGAAACTTTTATCGATGACTTTTGCAGCTCTATTCGCGAACTCCTCGACAAGCGTGGATATAAATATGTGCTAAACGGAAGGGTGAAATCTATTTACTCCATTTGGCGAAAGATGGAGAAAAAACGTGTCGACTTTGAAGAGATATACGATATATTTGCCATACGAATAATTATCGATACTCCGCAAGAGGAGGAAAAAGAAGAGTGCTTTAAGATATATTCGCTTATTACATCGCTCTTTCATCCCAATCCCGAACGTTTTAGAGATTGGATAACAGTGCCTAAAGCCAATGGCTACGAGTCGATACATACCACAGTGATGACCCCTTCGGGTAGATGGGTAGAGGTGCAGATACGTAGCAAACGTATGGATATAATAGCCGAAAAAGGTATGGCGGCCCATTTCTTGTATAAAGAAGGTTTGTCGAAAGACGATGTGCAAGCCAATGTGGCCGACAACTGGTTGGCTCAGATTAGGGAGATATTGGAACATAACGAAAAGAATGCTCTCGACTTTGTAGACTACTTTAAGCAAAGCTTATATACTAAGGAGATATACTTGTTTACCCCAAAAGGCAAAATGATAACCTTGCCTGCAGGCTCGACAGTTATCGACTTTGCTTTTGCCATACACACTCAATTGGGACTTTCGTGTATGGGTGCCAAGGTAAACTCGAAGGTAGTGTCAAACAAATATGAGTTGAAGAGTGGCGAACAGGTGCAGATACTATCGTCAAGAAAGATGACTCCCGAAGAAGATTGGATAGATATAGCCAAAACACAACGTGCCAAAGCCGAAATAAAAAAATACTTCAGAGTACAGAAAAGAAAATATCTATTAGAAGGCAAAAACAAATTGGCTGCGGTATTGGCCGATATTAATATGGAGATAAATCCTGCGGTGTTGGGCCAACTGAGAGTGGCTTTGAATATACCTACCGATTTGGACTTATACTTCCAAGTGGCTAAAGATAAGATTAAACGCGACGATATAACCAAGTGTTTTGTAAAAGAAAATAAAATCAGGAAAGCCCCATGGCTGATATTGACGGCTCCGTTCAGACAACTATTGAAACCTTTGGCCGCCGTTGCCAACAAGACTTCGAACGAAGAAAACACCTTGAAAGATAACTATCAGAATAATATCACCAATATACTTTTGGATGAGAAGTACGAACATTACGAAATAGTTATCGCCGACTGTTGCAACCCTATACAAGGCGACGATGTGGTGGGGTTTATAGAAGACGACAAAATCGTTGTGCATCGTACCAATTGCCCGAAGGTTATAGATTTATTGGCTACACACAAAAACAAGGTGGTAAAAGCCAAGTGGCGTAAAGGCGAAGATGTGTCGTTCCTTACCGCAATACAGATGGTGGCTATAGATAGAAAAGGATTGCTGCAGGACCTTACCAGAATCATATCGCAAGAAATGGATTTAAATATGAGAGGTATCACCTTGGAAACAAGCCAGGGTATAGGTCAGGGTATTATAATGGTATATGTAAATGATACCGAAAGTTTGAACGGATTGATAGAAAAACTAAGAGCTTTAGACGGTATGGAATCTGTAACGAGAGTGTAAGTATCGTTACTTTGGCACTCCGAACAAAATAAATATCTCATAAGAGGCAGCGGAACCCCACAGCGTTCCGCTGCCTCTTTTCTTTTTGCCCCCTTCTTTTATTCAAAACAAGGTAATACAAATTCTTTTTCCCTGCTTGGAAAGTTTTTTTCCTTATATTAAAAGTATATTCCAAACTTTGGAACATAGAAATGCAGTAAGGGAAAAAACTTTTATAGCGGGGGAAAACAACTTTTCTAATAGGGGAAAATAACTTTTGTAGAGGGAGAAAATTTAATCTCTTGTTTATGGTTGTGGAATTGTTAACTTGCTGTGGAGTGTCGGCTGACTTGCTGCGGTAATAAATCGCAGATGTGCTTTAATGTGCGCTTGCTGCCAACTTCGTATTTAAAAACCATGTGGTTTACGTAGCAAACCATGTGCTTTAGCCCTCAAAAGTGCCATACTTACGCCCCCAAACTCCCATACTTTTGTGTTCTATTTTGCGGTGTAATAGGTGTATAATCCATACAACCGAGTTGCAATCCTATATCTATTTGAAACTTTTTTTACAAAAAAAGAAAAAAGATTTGCCATATCAAAAAATGTTTGTATATTTGCAGCGTAATTGTGCGATGGTATATGTTTGGATTTATGTGTCGTATACTTGTTGCAGAAACATTGTAAATAACTAAAAACCATCATTATGAAAGCAAAGTTATTTATACTGATTATGCTCTGTTGTGGAGTGCTGAAGTCGCAAGATATTGCTAAACTTGGCGGT
>JAFZFU010000108.1 GCA_017555745.1 Bacteroidales bacterium | reverse complement strand
TTAGAAAAGAGGTAGACACGGTAAACAAAGAAATAGTGTCGCTCACCACCCACTTTACCGACTTTGTAAATGAGATATTGAAAGCTCCCGAAATGCCCGAAACACAGGCTTTCGTGCCGACTATGATGACAGATTTGGAAGCTGCCAACCCATTGGAAGGGATAACCATGATACAACCACCCACAGCCAACAATATGGGTACAGCCAACCTTAGCTACCCCTTGCAAATACCGGCAGGTCGCCAAGGCATGCAACCCAATTTGGCATTGACCTACAGCAGCAACGGCGGAAACGGATGGTTAGGTGTAGGCTGGGATATAAGTATACCGTGTATATCAGTGGAAACACGCTGGGGAGTACCACGATATGAATCAGAAAAAGAAAGTGAATCATATTTGCTGAATGGTGAACAATTGGTAATGAAAGGTAGAGATGGTTCCATATACCTTCCTCATCGTAATTCCAATTTTATTTCACGTTCGGATACTAATGAACAACGTTTCTATCCACGTATTGATGAAACCAAAGATAGTATAGTACGTCATGGTACTTCTCCTCAAAATTATTGGTGGAGTGTTACGGACCGTACCGGAATAACACATTATTATGGAAAAAAGAAAGGAGCAGATACTTTGGATACCGAGTCGGTATTGAGAGGTGTGGATGGAAACATTGCAAAATGGATGCTTACAGAAAGTATTGATCCCAATGGCAATACAGTACGCTATTATTATGAAATAACCAAACCTCAAAACATATTTTCGTTGGGTAAAACTATATATCCATCGTCCATAGAATATACAGGACATTATGATGAAGAAAGCATATACCACAGTGGAAAATATGAAATACGTTTCAATCGACAAGGCATTGTCAGACCTGATATTATAACATCATGCAACTATGGTTTCGAAGAAGTAATTGATGCCATATTATGCAATGTAACAGTGGCGTATGATGATAAACCGTTTAGGTTGTATCACTTTTATATGCATAATAGTGAAAATACACTGCATAAAACTGTTTTAAACAAAGTAGGCATGATAGATTCCATTATGTGCGGAATAGATGTTATTTCTACAATAGCCAACAATTATTGCAATACAGATTCTTTGGCAGGTATACAAAATGTAATGTCAACTTGTGGTTCTGAAAGTATTACAAATTTTGTAAATACGACTAATGCTACAAGTTATATAATGGGAAACTATATTGAAAACAAGTATAATTATAGTGTAGTAGAACACACCTTTGAATACAATACAGCACCGGAAAAAGTATTTAGCGAACAAATAGTCGAGATTAATGATTTGAATGATGTGGGACTTACGTTGCCTGAAAAATTGTTAGGAGCTACAGAATATAATGTGACAGAATTAGGACTTACTAAAGGGAGAGGATGGAATGTAGGAGGTGGAGCCAATATAGGATTAGGTCCTATCGTTGCTATGACAAATTCCAGTGTAGGATTAAGCTATAATTATGGGAATTCTACATCAAAAGGTAAGCTGACACTTATAGACATTGATGGTGATGGTTATCAAGATAAGGTTTTTGTTTATATGGGTGATATCTATTATTGCAAACGTATAAATGACGATAATGGAAAATTTTCATATAGTGAAAGGAAAAAAATAGAAGGACTTTCAAATGTAGGGACTTTTATGAAAGAAAAATCACATTCCCATACCTTATCCGGACAACTTAACTTTCTTGCATCAGTTAATTTGTCTGAAACTTGGACAACATCGTATACCGAAACCTACTTTTCGGATGTTAATGCTGATGGACTACCCGATTTAGTAACAAAAAAGGGAGTATACTTCAACGATACAGATACAGCAGGTAACGTTAGCTTTTTCATGCAGCCCAATGAAGAATCAGGTATCGATACTATTAGAACAAAACTTATGAATTGTGGCAGCATGATATATGACGGAGAACTAAATGAGAGTATTTATTGCACCACTATAGATACTGCATCTATGATAGAAAAAGACTTGGATGAATTAGATTCATTTATCGGATATCTTATTGAAGTCGGTTGGACTATTGATTCAATAGTTCGAATAAATGATACTTCGGATCTTTATATGATATATTACCACAAAAGAATAACAACCTGTGATTCAATCAATTCTATTAGTGAACAAATGGTATCGATGGGAAATACAGAAGCTGTTAAAGTATGGGTAGCACCATATCAGGGTGAAATTGAAATAGTATCAAAGATAAATATGTACGACACTACAGGAGGTCTGAAATTATCCAGATATGCCGATGGCGTAAGTTATAAAGTTCAGCATGATAGAATAAATTATTCCAATGTAACCGATACGTTCTCTCTTTTGAATTCTGCAATAATAGATGATTTATCGGGAACACTGACAAAAGATGATACTTTGGAAATAAACAAAACAAAAACGCTTACGGTAAGTCAGGGAGATATAATATACTTCAGACTTCAGTCCAATAATACAAACTATTACGATCATGTAGAGTGGAAGCAAAGTATTAGATATACCAATTTGGACTATAGTGAAGATACTTATGGCAAACCAATAAATCAATATAATTCATATGAAGATTTTATAGTAAGTGGCAATAAATATTTTCAGGCTGTTGAAAATGGGAATTTAGAACTATCCATAGATTTAAATGTAGGTCAGTTAAAATCAACGGCGAGATTGAGAGTATATAAAAATGCGAGTGTTGTATTTGATACATTTTTACCATCAAATTTAGGATATACAACATTTTACAAAAGTTTTTATGTAAATAAAAATGATTCTGTAAAAATAAAAATAACAGATTATTTGTTATCTAATGGAACTACTTTTGGGAACATCGTTTGTAAACCTCATTACAATTTTACGCCTACAAACGATAGTGTCATAAAAGGAAGTGTAGAATACGATATTCCTGCTTACTATCATGTAAATACAAGTATTAAGCCTATTTATACCAATATATTTGGACCTCTTTATCGAGGTTGGGGACAGTTTACATACAATCCCGAACACCATGAAACACCTATAAACATAGCAGATCTTATACTAATGTTGCCTGTAGATTCATCTGATGTGCCATACATCGACACTAATATAGTATCGCCTGATAATATTGATACCATGAATATGTCGTTCGAAACATTCAACAACATAGTAGAAAGTAATGATTTAAATCTTGTTTCGACGAAAGCCAAATACTATGTTATGGAAGGTAATAGTAAACATTGGTTATGGTATGGCCCGGCTAATGCCACGATGATAACATCCACACAAATGTCTAATACCATACGGACTGATATTTATAGTACATACGAAGAAGAAGTTGAGATTATTCGCGATTGTCCGGCACCAGCCCCTACAACAGAATATCCATCAGTAAAAACTCATAGTAAAACATCGAAGTCATCAAATTTCAATAGGAACTATTCAGCCGATTTTAAAATATATGGTAATTTGGGTTATTCTCGCAATAGCGGAAAAAGCGAAATTACTGCCGATTTTATGGATTTGAATGGCGACCGCTATCCCGACCTTATAGCCAAAAGTATACAATACACCAAGCCATCGGGAGGATTGGAAAGCAAAGGATATCCGAATTTTGTTTCAACTTCTGATGCTACAAGTAGTGGAGGTATTGAAAAAGGAGGTAGTGCCATAGTGGCAGCATATTTACATAATAGAAAAAATCAAACTGCAAATTGCAGTGAAACAACAGGGTCAGCTTTAGATAATGTTAGTGCCAGTGCTACAACCGGTATTGGTAATTCCAATGAGATACTTATTGATATAAATGGAGATGGTCTGCCTGATAAAATAAGTGAGAATGGAATTGTTTTCTTGAATTGGGGATATCATTTCTTACCAACCGCAGTTAATTGGCTTAACGGATTCCAGAGAAAAAGTGTATTTATAACAGGAGGAATAAATTATAGTGAAAATGATTTGTTTAATATTTGTCAGTTTAGTATTGGAGGTGGATTTGGAATAAACTATTCTCATAATAAAACGGAAAAAATGCTTATTGATATAAATGGGGATGGATTGCCTGATAAAATTGGAAGGGAAAATGAAACTACTTTTTGGGTAATGTATAACGTTGGCAATGGCAGGTGGAAAAAAATATATGTAGATATTCCTGACATCATAAGAAGTTATAGTTTATCCGGAAGTACAAATATTTCAGGGACAATGGGATTTACTATTTTTGGAGCTAAAGCAACAGGTACATTAAATGGCAGTGTATTTAATCCATCGTGTAGTGTCGATAAAGTTCAGTTAGCAGACTTTAACAATGATGGTTTGCCAGATTTTGTAACATCAGATAGTATAGGAACTATTAACGTTCGTTACAATCAATTAGGAGGAGTAAATTTATTAAGAAAAGTAACTACACCTACCGGAAGCTCAATAGGAATAGATTATTCTCTTACAAAATCGTCTATAAGAAACCCTCATCGTCAATGGGTAATGGATAAAGTAACAATTGATGCACAAAACTCCCCAATAGGTGGCAGTGTGATGAAAAACGCTTTTGAATACAGCAATCCGTATTACGATAGGTATGAGCGTACAAGTTATGGTTTTGAAAAAGTAAGAACATCTAATCTTGATAGCAATAACAATGTTTACAGATATACAGAAGAGAATTATGTCAACACTAATTATGCATTGAAAAACAAATTGAAGAAAGTAGCATTATTTGATGGTAGTGGCAACAAATATACCGAAACTCTTTACGATATGGAAATAATAGATCCTGAGTATAATGAACCGGCTGACGATAATTGCTTATACTGGATTGCACCTATTATTAAAACAGAAATAAACAATTTCTACGAAGGAGCACCTACCGCACAACTTACTACAATGATAAGTTACGAATACGACAAATATCAAAACATTGATAGTTATCATGATTGGGGAGATACAACATTTACAGATGACGATTTAATTGTAGATATAGTTTATTACGCAGGCATGTCTCACAACATGGTAGGTTTGAAAAAGAATTTTACTATCAAATCGGTTAAAGACAGTGTGGTAATGAGAGAATATGATTTTGACTATAATGAGCAAGGTAAACTTACAATAGAAAAAATATACAATAATGATGGTACTGAAGCTATTTATGATATGTCTTATGATTCTTATGGCAATGTTTTGAACTTTATAAAACCTGCCGATGAGAATGGAGGTAGGCAAAATTATTATTATACCTATGATAACGTTACATATACTTATCCTACATCTATAACAGATGCTTTTAATCTTACGGCAACAACTACGTATGACTATCGTTTTGGAGTTCCATTGGAAAAAACAGACCCCGCTGGAAATAGAATGGTATATACCTATGACTATAGAGGACGAACCAAAACGATAACAGGTCCGAAAGAGTTGGCTGCGAACAAGCCATATACCATATTTATGGAGTATTACCCTACAGAAGGGACCGGCCAAGGTGTAAATATGGGTGTAAATAGACAATTTCCATATTCAATAACATATCATTATGATCAACAACATCCAAACGATAATATTGAAACTATAGTTATTTGCGACAAAATAGGTCGAATATTACAAACAAAGAAAGATGCTGTTGTAAATGGAGTGCCTAAAAACATGGTAAGCGGAAAAATACAGTTAGATGAGTTTGGTCGTACGATAAAACAGTACTTGCCATTCTCGGAAAGCACTGGGAACGATACAATATATAGTGGTACAGCTACAGGTACTCCAACAATGATGGAGTACGATATTATGGATAGGCAAACCAATATTACCTATCCCGGCAATGCTGTGTTTACCAGTGGTTACAGTGTAGCCAATGATTATTCGGGAAAAAGAAGATTCCTTACAAAGACTACTGACCCATTAAACCGTATAACATATACATATACCGATTATACAGGAAAAAACATAGAAATAATAGATGCACTGAATGGCAGTACACGTATGGAATATGACTGTATGCATCAATTGCTAAAAACAATAGATCCGGAAGGATATGTTACTATGTACGAGTATGACAATATGGGTAGGATGACACAAAGAATACATCCTGATGCGGGAAGTACTAAATATGAATATAATTCCTCAGGACAGCCAACAAGAAAAATTGTTGAAAGTGGCGACTATATAACATACAAATATGATTTAAATAGATTAATAGAAGTTCAATATTCCAAATATCCGCAAAACAATGTATCCTATACGTACAATAATAGCGGGCAAATAAGAGAAATATACAGCGCAGGAATAATAAAACGTATTAATTACGGAAATATGGGCGAGGTAATAGAAGAAATAAATGTTATACCAATACCCAATAGCAACAACATATATGTATTTAAAACAGGTTTTGAATACGATTCGTGGAATAGAATACAACGCATGACATATTCCGACGGAGAAGAAGTCTATTATGAATACGATTGTGGTGGGAATTTAGCAGCTATGCACGGTGTTAAAAATGGTACGACTACACCTTATATAAAAGAAATTTTATATAACGAACAAGGTAAACGAAGTAGAATTTTGTATGGTAATGGAGTAGAAACCACCTATAAATATGATACACGAATGCGTCTGCATAATCTGTTATGTACTGATAATTCGGGTAATCAACTACAAAATATAGAATATACCTACGATGATGTAGATAATATATTGGTAGTGAAAAATATTTCAAATTCTGTTGGTTCATTGGGCGGCTCTTATGTTTATGAACACGAATATGATGGCATAAATCGATTGTTGTCAAGCATAGGAACATATAATAACACTTCTATTGGCACTATTGGGTATAATTATAATATGCAATATACAGCAGCAGGGAAATTGAAAAATAAGTTTAGTTCGAATAATGTATATCGAAATTTATACTATGCTTATTGCAACGAGTATAAACCTCATGCACCACGAAGAGTACTAAACAGTCATAGTGGAAATATTGTAGATTTGAGATGGGATGAAAATGGTAACCTTGGTCAAATGAATTTTTATGATAATGATGGTATGGGAATTCAAAGTCGATACATTGGCTGGACCGAAGATAATAGAATTACAAATATATTGGACAAATCCTATCACAGCTACTATACTTACGATGATGCAGGCGAACGAGTATTAAAACTTACCGGACAAAATAATATTATAGATATTAATGCCGACAATATATCTTATTACAATATATTGAATAATATAACTATGTATACATCTCCTTATCTTGTGGCACACAACAAGGGATACACTAAGCATTATTACGCAGGAAGTGAACGAGTATGTGCGGCTATTGGCGAGGGAGGATTAAGTAACCTTGTGCCATGCATATATCAATATAAGAATATACAAGAAGCATCCGATGATTTATTTTATCATACATTAAAGAATATTTCAAATAGAAATTTGCTAGACAATAACAACTGCTTGAATTATGATAAAGATATGCCGGACATTCTGCTTAGGCACCTTGAACTTATGCCGGAACACGTATTTGTGGATAGTAAGGTAGATCCTTCGTCTTTCCATACAACAATTGAAATTTATTGTTCACAAGATAATCCAAATTCAGCAGTATACTTCTATCATAGCGACCATTTAGGTAGTGCCTCATGGATAACCAACGATAGTGGTACACCTGTACAGCATTTGCAATATATGCCATACGGTGAACCATTTGTAAACGAAAGAACATCCTCGTATAATGAACGCTTCACTTTTACCGGGAAAGAAAGAGACTCAGAGACAGGCTTTTCCTACTTCGGAGCGAGGTATTATGATTCGGATTTGATAACGGGATGGCTTAGCGTGGATCCGCTTGCAGATAAGTATCCGAGTCATTCTCCATATCAGTATTGTCGGTGGA
>JAFZFU010000107.1 GCA_017555745.1 Bacteroidales bacterium | reverse complement strand
CAACTGCGAAAAATACGCATACGACTGTTTTTTTGTCTAAGACTTTGCAAAGATACGAAAATAAAAGCAAATCACAACCGAAAAGTTGGAACGAAGCCTCTTCCCAATGTTGTCTAAGACTTTGCAAAGATACGAAAATAAAAGCAAATCACAACCCTATACGCATGCGAAGAAAGCTTGTGTCTGTTGTCTAAGACTTTGCAAAGATACGAAAATAAAAGCAAATCACAACTGGTCTCGCCATCACACCTGCACAGATGTTGTTGTCTAAGACTTTGCAAAGATACGAAAATAAAAGCAAATCACAACAAGGGCGTTCTGTGAACCGCAAAAGAAAAGGTTGTCTAAGACTTTGCAAAGATACGAAAATAAAAGCAAATCACAACGATGGGATAATACCTGCCGGTAAATTGCGTGTTGTCTAAGACTTTGCAAAGATACGAAAATAAAAGCAAATCACAACTCTTAATGTTGCCGTCCTCGTCGGTAAGCAGTTGTCTAAGACTTTGCAAAGATACGAAAATAAAAGCAAATCACAACGAGGACGCTGTTTTTCTATGATGCCAGCGGGTTGTCTAAGACTTTGCAAAGATACGAAAATAAAAGCAAATCACAACTGTTCCTTGAATAGAGAACTCAAGTCGCCAGTTGTCTAAGACTTTGCAAAGATACGAAAATAAAAGCAAATCACAACAAATAAATGTGAGCTTGCCTCAATATCCAGTTGTCTAAGACTTTGCAAAGATACGAAAATAAAAGCAAATCACAACCTTCTCGGACAACTCCATATGTAGCCAGCTGTTGTCTAAGACTTTGCAAAGATACGAAAATAAAAGCAAATCACAACTCGACAACGCATTGTGTTATGCTGCCTTGTGTTGTCTAAGACTTTGCAAAGATACGAAAATAAAAGCAAATCACAACAAAATCAAAATACTCCCTATTCTCAACCTGGTTGTCTAAGACTTTGCAAAGATACGAAAATTATTCACTCTTATTATATTTATTTCAAAGGTGTTCATCAAGGCTACGCCGGTTATGCAAATCACAACATCATTGCAACGCCATTGCAACTCTTATTCATTGTATGAAATTTTGCAACGGCGTGAAAATTATTCACTCTTATTATATTTTATTTCAAAGGTGTTCATCAAGGCTAACGCCGGTTAAGCAAAGTGCAATTATTTTTCAATACTATTTCAAAGAACTCTTCGTCTAAAACTTTGCAAAGGTACGAATAATATTCATTCCGCCCAAATTATTTTTATCAACACCTAATTTACCTGCCAAAAAGGCAAGGAACGGATTTACGGAAATTGGCTTCGCTTTGCTACGCCAAGACAACGGACAACAGACAACAGACAACGGTGGCTCATTGCTCGTAGCTCATAGCCTTTCTCTACTTTCTATACCCTTCTATACCTTCTATCCCCTTTCGACTTTTGCCTTTTAGTCCTTAGTCTGCTGAGCGACTGCGAAGCATCTGCGGTAGCCACTTGTAGTCTTGTTGTCTCGTTGTCTTGTGGTCTGCTGAGCGATGGCGAAGCCCAAGTCTGCGAAGCGCTTAGAACAAAATAATAACCTATGCCATACTAAAACAAGGTGATAAAAGTTATTATTAGCACGAATAAGAAACACATAATGAAAAGAGCGAAACAAACAACAAACTGAAAAACCCAGATATGACAAAAAGAAGATATAAATATACAAAATACATCGGTAGGGACGTTGGTAAACGATGTATGTACAATAATAGAACATGGTCGCAAGCAGGCATATAGTGCAGTAAATACGGCAATGATTGAAACCTATTGGAAAATAGGAAAGAGAATAGTGGAAGAAGAACAGCAGGGTAATGAGCGAGCCGAATATGGAAAGCGTATAATAGAACATCTGTCGAAAGAATTGACCTATCGTTATGGAAAGGGCTTCAGTAAGAGATATCTTGCTTATTTCAGAAAATTTTATCTCACAATTGATAATTTGCAGATTTTGCAAACGCGTTTGCAAAATCTTACTTGGTCGCATATATTGACAGCTTTAAGAGTGGATACTGCCGTATCAATTCGTTGGTATCTTGAGATGGCATCGCAAGAGATGTGGAGCGTAAGAACATTGGATAGAAATATTTCTACACAATATTTCGAAAGACATTTTAGTCAGCCTCAACTGCCAATGAAAGAGACGCAACCCAACAAACTTGAATTATTGAAAAATCCTATTGTTGCCGAATTTTTAGGATTTAAGCAAGACAACAGCTATTCCGAGCAAGAATTGGAAACTGCAATAATTGGGCATTTGCAAGATTTTATAATGGAATTGGGCAGAGGATTTGCCTTTGTAAAACGTCAACAATTAATCAGAACCGATGCACAGGATTACTTCGTGGATTTGGTGTTTTACAATATAATACTCAAATGTTATGTGTTGATCGATTTAAAGATAGGAAAGATTACACATCAAGATGTAGGCCAAATGGATATGTATCGTAGAATGTATGATGATTTGATGAGGACCGAAGGTGATAATCCCACAATAGGCATAGTATTATGTTCGGATACAGACAAGGATATTGCAAAATACTCTATACTGAATGGTAATGAACAATTATTTGCAGCAAAGTATATGCCAATTCTACCATCGGAAGAAGAATTGCGACGCGAAATAGAACATCAAAAAGAATTGTTTCTGCTACAACAACAGGTAGAAAAAGAATAGAAATATCCCGCTATCCCCTTTCGACTTTTGCCTTTTAGCCCTTAGTCTGCTGAGCGACAGCGAAGCATCCGTGGTAGCCTCTCGTAGTCTGCGAGGCTTTAGCGTAGTCCCAATAAAAAAAGAAATCAGTCGACCAAGAACTATTCTCAGCCGACTGATTCGAAATGAAATTATTGTAATGTGATTTTAGCTATCACTTATATACTACCAAAGCACTGCTTGTTTTTCTGGAGCAAGGTACATGGCGTCGCCTTCTTTAACACCAAAAGCTTCGATGAAAGCAGCAATGTGTGGCAAAGTGGCGTTTACGCGCAAACGACCTAACGAGTGAGGGTCGATGGCAGTAAGGCGAAGGATTTCTTGTTCGCGGATATTGCCGGCCCATACACCTGCGTATGCTATAAAGAAACGTTGAGCAGGAGTGAATCCGTCCATTTCTTTGCTGTTTACTTGTCCTTTTGCTATGGCGTTTTGCATAGCTTGGTACGATATTTGTACACCGCCGTTGTCGGCTATGTTTTCGCCAAGTGTGAATTTGCCGTTAGCGTATGTTTCGGGGTTGTCGCTTACTTTTATGGCGTTGAACCAGTCTACAAGCACTTGAGCGTTGTTAGTAAAGTTTTCGGCATCGGTAGCAGTCCACCAGTCTTTTAAGTTACCATCTTTGTCGTATTGGCGACCTTGGTCGTCGAAACCGTGAGTCATTTCGTGTCCTATAACCACACCTATTGCACCGTAGTTAACAGCGTCGTCGGCATTCATATCAAAGAATGGAGGTTGCAATATACCTGCAGGGAAGCATATTTCGTTTGTGGTAGGGTTGTAGTAAGCGTTTACTGTTTGAGGTGTCATAAGCCATTCGTATTTGTCGGTAGGCTTGTCTATTTTGTTTATCATATAAGCGATGTCGAATTGGTTCGAACGCAATATGTTAGCGAAATAGCTGTCGTTGGTGATTTGTAATCCGCTGTAGTCTCTCCATTTTTCGGGATAACCGATTTTAACCAATATGGAGTTAAGTTTTTCCAATGCTTTTCCTTTTGTGGTGTCGTTCATCCAAGTGGCAGCCTGTATACGTTCGCCGAAAGCAGTTTTTAGGTTGTCGACAAGGGTAGTCATACGTTCTTTGGCTTCTTGAGGGAAGTATTTTTCTACATACATTTGGCCTACTGCTTCGCCCAAAGCGCCGTCAACGGTAGTTACCACGCGTTTCCAACGAGGACGCATTTCTTCTTTTCCCGAAAGGGCTTTGCCGTAGAAGTTGAATGATTCTTGAGTGAAGTCGTCGCTCAAATATCCTGCTGCGGTGTTGATTACGTTCCAAGCGTAGTATGCTCTTAAAGCGTTAACGTCGCCTTTAAGTATTTCATTACATTCGGTAATGAACTCAGGTTGACCAACGTTTAGGCTTTTCATTTCGGCCAAACCCATAGCTTTGAAGTATTCGCCAAGTTTCATTTCTTTAGCCAATGCTTCAGCTTCTTCGATAGTCATTTTGTGGAAAGTTTTGTAAGGGTCGCGTAGCGCTTCTTTGTCGTACGAAGCTTTAGCCAAACGAGTTTCGATAAACATTACCATTTGAGCCAATTCTTGAGCCGATTTTCCTGCCATTTTGTCGTATCCTGCAAGGGTGAACATATTGGCAATCATTTCGGTGTATTTAGTGCGAAGTTCTTGGCTGTGAGCGTCGTCTTTTAGGTAATAGTCGCGGTCGCCCATTGCTATACCGGTTTGCCACAACCATGCTATGGTCATTTTGCTGTCGCTATAATCGGCTTCGGCAAATAGACCGAAGAATGGGTTGATACCGTTAAGGTGTAGGTTGATAAGTTCTTTTTGGAAGTCGTCGACGTTGTTCAAACCGGCTATGGTTTGTAGCATGCCTTGTATAGGAGCTGCACCTTGTTGGTTAAGGGTGGTGCTGTCCATACCTTGGTTGTAAAGGATGGCTATTTTGTCGCCTATCGAGTTGGCTTCGTGTTTCTTTGCAGCTACTTCGGTGATAACTGTTTTTAATTGTTCTTGGTTGTTTTCGCGCAATTGATCGAACGAGCCGTAGCGAGAATATTCCTCGGTAAGAGGGTTGTTTTTCATCCAGCCGCCACAAGCGTATTGATAAAAATCTTCGGTGGGGCTAACTGTAGTGTCGAGGTTCGATTGCACTACTCCCGATGTCAAATCGGATTTTTGATTACATGCTGCAAATAGTCCTAATGTCATAATTGCAATACAGGTTCTTTTCATTTATTTATTATTTGTTTTTAAGTTATTAATTTATTTGTATGAATTTGATAGATAAATAGATGCTTTTTTAGGAGCCTAATTATCCATTTTGCAAAGATACGATTTTATTTTGAATTGGGGATGTATTTTTTCGTGGTTGCGTTTTTAGGTAGCGGCTTTGCGGGATGATGGTTGTTTTTGGGCAATGGCGGAGCAGAAAGTTTTCGGGGGCTTTTGTTGTCTGTTTGTTGAAAACGTGATGTTTTTATAAGTCGGGCGGCTGTTTTGTGGCTCGAAAATATTAAAAAATACATCAAAAAGTGTCCAAAACTTGTTATTTACAAAAAAAGTGTGTAGGTTTGCAAAATAATTTGGATAACGAAAACTTTATCGAATCTCTTGTAATATATTGCAGGAGAGGGATTACTAAACAAAAATTAAATGGAAGAACTAAACGAAAGTATCATCAATTCCTCAAATTCGCTAAGCGAAAAGGAAGAACAAGTTGAAGTAATATCTTCGACTGAAGAGACACAAACCAATGCTGCGGACGAAGTGGCAGAAGGTATACAACAAGTAGAAGGATCCTTGCCGAACGAGGATGTCGAAGAGAAGTATGAAGAGCCTGTGGTAGACTATTCTTCGTGTACACGCGAAGAGTTGTTGGAGGCATTCAGAGAACTGCTAAACGACCATGTTTTGAGAATTAAAAACAGAGTGGCTGCCATAAAATTGGTATTTACCGATTTGAGCAAAGCATATCAAAAAGAGCAGTATGAGGTATTTTTGGCTGCGGGAGGCAACAAAGATGAATACCAACCGGCCGACGACAAGGTTTACGACGAATATAAAAAATGTGCTGCCAAGTATCGCGAAAAACGTCAAAAGTATCAAGATGAGCAAGACGCCATGAAGCAACGTAACTTGGAAGCCAAAAAGGCTATATTGGAAGACCTTAAACAGTTGTTGGACCGCGATGATACTACGATAAAACAAACCTCCGACGATTTCAACGCTTTGCAAGAACGCTGGAAATCGATAGGAGATGTGCCACGCAACGAGATAAACGACTTGTGGCAATCGTATCGTTTTCTTGTAGAGAAGTTTTACGACAAGTTAAAGATGGCTCGCGAACTTAGAATGTTGGATCTTAAACGCAATTTGGATGCCAAGATAGAACTTTGCGAAAAGGCAGAAGAGTTGATAATGGAAGGGTCGATAACAGAAAGTTTCAAGAAGCTACAACAATATCGCGAAGCATGGCGTGGTATAGGACCTGTGCCTAACGATAAGAACGAAGAAATATGGGTGCGTTTTTGCACTGCCGCCGATCAAGTGGAAAATCGTAGAAAAGAATACTACGACCAACGCAGAGAAGAACTTGAAAACAATCTTTTGGCTAAAAAGGCATTGTGCGAAAAGGCCGAAGAATTGGTGGGTAAACAGCCGGCAAACGCTAATGAATGGAACGATATCACCAACGAGTTGAACGATATGCTTAAGGTTTGGAAAACCATAGGTCCGGTGCCTCGCGAAGTGAACGAAGAAATATGGGTTAAGTTTAAATCGATGTTGGACAAGTTCTTTGAAAACAAAAAAGAACATTTCGAAAACTTGAAAGACGAACAAGCCAAGAACTATAACTTAAAGGTGGATTTGTGTTTGCAAGCCGAAGCCATAGCCAAACGCAACGACTGGAAGAAAGCCACCGACGAGTTGCTTAAACTACAAGAAGAATGGAAGAAGATAGGCAGCGTATCGCGCAAACAATCCGACAAGGTATGGTTGAGATTCCGTGCCGCCTGTGATGAGTTTTTTGCACGCAAAGCCGAATTCTATTCTTCGATAAAAGGCGAAGAAACAGAAAACTTGGCCAAGAAGAAAGCAATAATAGAAGAGGTAAAACAATTTGAGTTTGGCGAAGATAAGAACGAAAACTTGGCAGCCATCAAAGAGTTCCAACGTCGTTGGGTTGAAATAGGTCATGTGCCTATGGCTGAAAAAGACGCTTTGCAAAAAGAATTTAGAAACACAATAAATGCTCATTTCGAAAAACTAAAAGTATCGGTGCGCGAAACACAAGAAGCGGTATACAGAGACAGACTGAAAAATGTGGCCGGCGGCGATATAGCTAAGTTTGTATCGGAAGAAAAGAGAGACCTTCAAGATAAGATACAAAAACTAAGAGCCGATTTGATATTGTGGGAAAACAATTTGGGCTTTTTGGCAAACTCTAAACAAGCCACTTTGCTACGCGAAGAGTTTGAAAAGAAAATGCAATCGGCACGTCAGCAGATAGCATTGTTGGAAGCCAAGATAAAAATATTAGACGAAGAGTCTAAAAAAGATAAAGAATAGTATTGAATCTTTTTTATGCATGTTTAAAAAGTCGTAATTATCTTTAATTGCGACTTTTTTTATGTTCCATAATCCATAAAATACTGTAAAATCTGTATGTTCATTTGTCAAAAAAGCCGAATAATCAGCTGTAAGAGATGTGCGCATAAGACAGTGGATGAATATTTTTTCAATATATAAAAACTTAATATATAGAGTATTGTTGGTATATGTGAATAAATTTTATACTTTTTTATGTGTCAAACTTTCATAAGTCAAATAAAATTCGTAATTTTGCAGTTCGAAATATTAGATATAGATGAGGGGGCAGCAGTCCCCTCTTTTAGTAGTTTAAATAATGATAGATAAGGTAGAAATATTAAATTTGGTTCGCGAAGTATTGGACGGAACCGATAAGTTCTTGGTAGATTTGCATATCTCAAGAGACAATCGTATCAATATCTCGATAGATGGCGACAATGGGATAACAATAGACGACTGTATAGAGTTGAGCCGTCATGTGGAAGGTCATCTAAACCGAGATGTGGAAGACTTTGAGTTGAATGTGGCATCGGCCGGATTGGATTGTCCTTTGAAGATGGTGCGTCAATACAAGAAAAACGTGGGTAGAAGTTTGAAGGTGGAAACAGCAGATGGCAACACTAGACAAGGAGAGCTGCTCGAGGCTACCGACGAGAAGATTGTATTGAAATTAGATTTGACAAAGAAACAGAAAAAAGAAGGTGTTTCGGATGTATTCGAATGCCTATATAAAGATATAAAAACAGCAAAAATAGTGATAAAATTCTAAACGTATTTTATGGAAACATTAAATTTGATAGAGTCCTTTTCTGAGTTTAAGGAGTTTAAAAATATCGACAGAGAAACCTTGATGCGTATTTTGGAAGAAGTGTTCAGCAATGCATTGGTTAAAAGATATGGCACTGATGAAAACTTCGACATTATTGTTAACGTCGACAAGGGCGACTTGGAAATATTCCGCAATCGCGAAATAGTGGAAGATGACAAGGTAGAAAACGAAAGAACTCAAATAGCTTACTCTGAAGCAATCAAAATAGAAGCGGATTTTGAAGTTGGTGAAGAGTTGAGTGAACCGATTCGTTTGATAGATTTTGGTCGTAGAGAGATAATGTCGATAGGTCAAAATTTGAAGACCAAAATTCAGGAATACGAAAAATCTTTGATGTTCCAAAAGTATAAAGAAAAAGTAGGTCAGGTAATTGTTGGCGAAGTATATCAAGTATGGAACAAAGAAATGCTTGTATTGGATGAAGATAAGATAGAACTTATACTTCCCAAATCGGAACAAATACCTGGCGATAAATATCGCAAAGGTGATACTATTAAAGCTGTTGTATTAAAAGTGGATTTGAAAAACAATAATACACCTGTTGTTACTTTATCCAGAACATCTCCTATGTTTTTGGAACGCTTGTTGGAATCCGAAGTACCCGAAATATATGATGGTCTTATAACTATCAAGAAGATAGTGAGAGCACCGGGCGAACGTTCTAAAGTGGCAGTAGAATCATACGACGACAGAATAGACCCTGTAGGTTCGTGTGTGGGTATGAAAGGTGGTCGTATACATGGTATAGTGAGAGAGTTGAGAAACGAAAGTATCGACGTTATAAACTATACTAGCAATAGCGAATTGTTTATACAACGTGCGTTGAGCCCTGCTAAAGTATCGACTATCAAAGTACTTGAAGATGAAGCCAGAGCCGAAGTATATATGAAACCCGAAGAGGTATCGTTGGCTATAGGTAAGGGTGGTCATAACATAAAATTGGCCAGCAAGATAACAGGATTTGAAATAGATATATATCGCGACACTGATGAAGATTTCGATGATGTGGATATCAGAGATTTTTCGGACGAAATCGAACAATGGATTATCGACGAATTAATAAGAATAGGTTGCGATACAGCCAAGAGTGTATTGGCATTGTCTTCCGAAGAATTGTTGAAACGTTCTGAACTAGAAGAAGAAACAATAGCTTCGGTATTCGAGATATTGCGTGCCGAATTCGAAGAATAGTCGGCGGTGCAGCAAATATTAAGATAAAGAGGCTGCAATACATAAAGAAATATGCAACACATGGTTATAGATAAGAGTGTTGCAAGGATAGAAAAGAAGCATTTTGAAATTAATACAGAAACATAAAAGTAGAATATGTCAGAAGAAGTAAAAAAAATCAGGCTGAATAAAGTGGCGAAAGAGCTAAACGTGAGTGTAAGCAGATTGGTTGAATTTTTGGCCAAGAAGGGACATCATGTAGAAAGCAATCCTAACTCAAAGATATCGCCCGAAGAATATGAATTGTTGGCAAAAGCCTTCAAGTCGGAACGTGAGGTAAGAGAAAATGCCGAAAAAATAGAAATATCTACACCTGTGAAACAATCGCAAAAAGTAGAACACAAGGAGGTATTGGATAACAACACTACTACTCCTGACAAAGACGTTGTTGCAAACGATAATAGCCGTACAGCAACTTCTGAAGCTACCGAAAGTGCTGTTTCTGTAAAAGAAAAAATAGACGTAGTGGAACAAAAAGAGCCTGATTTTGAACCACAAGTTATTCAAGCAACGGTTTCGAACGATAGTAATGGCGAAGACGTTTATAAAGCCAATATACGTATAGTGAATAAAATCAATCTTGACGATTTTAATCCTAAAGTGCGTCCGGATAAGAAAAAGAAAGAAGACAAAGACCAAGCTCGTAACGAGAAAAAATCTCAAAAGGATATTGATCGTCAGAAAGCTTCGAAGCCTAAAAAAGAAGAAAAGAAGGCCGAAAAGAACGACAAACGTCCTAAAGCGAAGCCTCAAAATGCTCCTGCAAAAGATAATAATGGATCTGTGTTTAATAAAGAAACAGCCAAACAAACTGATGTAGTTGCCGATAATACTCAAAAAGAAGTTGTTGCTGTACAAGAAAAGCCTGCAACACCCGAAAAGGTTACCGAGTTTATCGAAACACAATATCAAAAATTGGAAGGTCCTAAAGTAGTGTCGAAGATAGATTTGTCGCAATTTGACAAACCTAAATCGAAGAATGAGCCAAAATCGAAAACTAACGATGCAGCAGTTCAATCTAACGAAGATAAGAAAAAGAAAAAACGTAAACGTTTAGAAAAGAAATCTTTGAATGATACAGCTATACAACAGCAATCTAAAAATAATAAACCCGGCGATAAGAAGGAAAAAGCCAAACTAAAAGATAAACCTAAGAAAGAAAAGGTTAAGAAAAAACAAGAGATAGACGATGCCGAAATAGAAAAGCAAATACGCGAAACATTGGCTCGTTTGAGTCCTCTTGGAAAATCTAAGACTTCGAAACACCGTAGAGAAAAACGTCAAAATGTTCAACAACTTATAGAAGAGGAACAAATACGAGAAGCCGAAAACAAGAAGGTATTGAAGGTAACAGAATTCGTTACCGCCAACGAGTTGGCTACTATGATGGATATTCCTGTTACCAAAATTATAGCCACATGTATGGCTGTGGGTATGTTTGTATCGATCAATCAACGTTTGGATGCCGAAACCATAAAACTTATTGTTGATGAGTTTGGTTATCAGGTAGATTTTGTAAGTGCTGACCTTGTTGACGCTATTCAAGAAATTGAAGAAGATGACCGTCCCGAAGATTTGGTAATGCGTAATCCTGTTGTTACAGTTATGGGACACGTTGACCACGGTAAAACATCGTTGCTCGACTATATACGTAACGCCAACGTAATAGCAGGCGAAGCAGGTGGTATTACCCAACATATCGGTGCATACGAAGTTACAACCAACGATGGAAGAAAGATAACTTTCTTGGATACTCCCGGTCACGAAGCGTTTACCGCTATGCGTGCTCGTGGTGCCAAGATTACGGATATTGCCATCATAGTGGTGGCTGCCGACGACAGAGTGATGCCTCAAACAGTGGAAGCTATCAACCACGCTCAAGCTGCTAATGTGCCTATCGTGTTTGCTATTAATAAAATAGATAAACCTGCCGCTAATCCCGATAAAATTAAAGAAGAACTTGCCAATATGAACCTATTGGTAGAAGAATGGGGTGGTAAGTATCAAAGTCAGGATATATCGGCCAAGAAAGGTTTGAATGTAGACTTGCTATTGGAAAAAGTATTGCTCGAAGCCGAAATATTGGAACTAAAAGGCAACCCCAACAAACGTGCAAAAGGTACTATTTTGGAATCGTCGTTGGATAAGGGTAGGGGATATGTGGCTAAGATATTGGTACAAGATGGTACCATCCGCACTGGCGACCCTGTATTGGCCGGTAGCACCTATGGTCGTGTGAAGGCTATGTACAACGAACGTAATCAGATAGTAAAAGAAGCAGGTCCTTCTACTCCGGTATTGTTGTTGGGTTTGAATGGTGCTCCTCAGGCAGGCGACACATTCAACGTGATGGAAAACGAAAAAGAAGCCAAAGACTTGGCAGCAAAACGTTTCCAACTACAACGCGAACAAGGTATACGTACTCAAAAACACATCACTTTGGACGAAATAGGTCGTCGTATTGCCATAGGAGATTTCAAACAATTGAATCTTATCGTTAAGGGTGACGTGGATGGTTCGGTAGAAGCATTGAGCGACTCGTTGTTGAAACTATCCACCGACGAAGTTCAAGTAAATGTGGTGCACAAAGCTGTGGGGCAGATTACCGAAAGCGATGTGTTGTTGGCTACTGCTTCCAATGCAATTATCATCGGTTTCCAAGTTCGTCCTTCGGTACAGGCACGTAAATTGGCCGAAAATGAACAGATAGACATACGTTTGTATTCGATCATTTACACTGCCATCAACGAACTTAAGGATGCTATCGAAGGTATGCTTAGCCCCGAAATACAAGAAAAAATCAACGCCAACCTCGAAATACGCGAGATATTCAAAATATCCAAAGTGGGCACCATCGCAGGATGTATGTGCTTGGATGGAAAAATATTGCGTACAAGCAAGATACGTGTTATACGCGACGGTATAGTGGTGTATACGGGTAAGTTGGCCAGCTTGAAGAGATTTAAAGATGATGTTAAAGAAGTATTGAGCGGTCAAGACTGCGGTTTGAGTGTTGAAAACTTCAACGACATTAAAGTAGGTGATATAATAGAAGCTTACGAAGAAATAGAAGTAAAACGTAAATTGTAATTATAAACTTCCCTCATGCAAAGAGGGAAGTTCTTTGCCCCTATAGTTCAACGGATAGAACGAAAGTTTCCTAAACTTTAAATCTAGGTTCGATTCCTAGTGGGGGTACTATCGAAAGGGTTGTAATCAAAAAAAAGATTGCAACCCTTTTTAATAATAAAAGTTCCATAAAAT
>JAFZFU010000106.1 GCA_017555745.1 Bacteroidales bacterium | reverse complement strand
TACACCAAAATACCCCTCGTATTTCTGCGATAAACATTCTGAGAAATATCTGATAATAGCAGCTTTGGATTGTTGCAACACATCTACAGCAAGCCATTTACTCAAACGCTCTACTACCACAGCATCCGATACCAATGCACTACTTTTATAACTCCCATTTTGAGTATCGAACAAAGAATACCCTACAAACTCCACCTTATCGGTGACACAAAATTCCATAGCAAAATTCTGCACCACATCATAATACCTCTCCCCTACTACTCCGCCTTGCTTCACTACTACATTTTCCAACCATTTCAAATCGTTTTCCGTAAGGGTATCAACACAATATCTTATTCCTTTTCCACTCCCCGACCAGGGCATTTTATACACAGCATTTCGGTTTGCTACATTCTCAAAAAATACTTTTGCTTCAGAAGAGTTGGTCATAAAACTTGGCAATTCAATATCCAATGGTATTTGTGTTTTTATCCACTTCAAAGCATCTATTGCTGTTTGTCGATGCGATAGGGTTCTTATTATGTTCTGCTGCCCAGCAGTGGGCAACAAAGCAGATTCCACTCCCAATTTTTGAAGCGTATTTACAAGCATAGCATTCCACCCCCAAGGTACAATTTTATCTATCGCCAACGACGACAACTCTTCGGAGCATACATTCTCCAAATTTCCACAACCTACTTCTTTTTTGTCCACCAAAACATACCCATCATCAAACATCCACGACAATAGATAAGAACAATCTTTGGCAAATTGTTGGGCAGACAATGGTGCATTGAAAAATGGACTTCCATTAGCCAACGATAAATCGTGTTCCGGATTAAAAACATATAGTATAGACATATAGCTTACCTATTGACAACTAACAAATCAAAACACATATAAAAAGAAAGCAACAATCAATTATAGATTATTGCTTTTCCTTTTTCGAATAACTTAATAACCAAAATTAATATTATATATTTTACGCATCGATATTTGCATAAGTCGCATTTTGTTCAATAAACTCTCTGCGAGGTGGCACATCGTCGCCCATAAGCATAGAGAATATACGATCTGCTTCAGCAGCATTTTCTATATGCACTTGTCGCAAGATACGAGTTTCGGGATTCATTGTAGTTTCCCACAATTGTTCAGGGTTCATTTCCCCCAAACCTTTGTAGCGTTGAACATGCAACGAACTTTCTTTTCCGGCACCCATTTCATCTATAAGAGCAAGACGTTGTTCTTCTGTCCAACAATATTCAGCTCGTTTTCCTTTCTTTACCAAATACAAAGGAGGAGTAGCTATATAAACGTGACCCTCTTCGATAAGCTCTCTCATATAACGGAAGAAGAATGTAAGGATAAGTGTGGCAATGTGACTACCGTCCACATCAGCATCCGTCATAATAATCACCTTGTGGTATCTCAATTTTTCCATATTCAAAGCCTTGCTATCGTCAGCAGTACCAACCGATACACCCAAAGCTGTGTATATGTTTTTGATTTCTTCGCTTTCGAAAGCACGGTGTTGCATAGCTTTTTCCACATTAAGAATTTTACCTCTCAATGGTAATATAGCTTGGAATTTTCTATCACGACCTTGTTTTGCCGAACCACCTGCAGAATCCCCTTCGACAAGGTAAAGTTCACATACAGAAGGATCGTTATCCGAACAATCGGCCAATTTTCCTGGCAATCCACCTGTGCTGAACACTGTTTGGCGTTGAACCATTTCTCTTGCCTTGCGAGCAGCGTGACGTGCTTGAGCAGCCAAAATAACTTTGTTTACAATCATCTTGGCCTCTTTTGGATTTTCTTCCAAATAGTTTGTAAGCAACTCACTTACTATTACGTCTACAGCACCCATTACTTCGGTATTTCCCAATTTTGTCTTGGTTTGTCCCTCAAACTGAGGTTCTGCCACCTTTACCGATATAATAGCTGTAAGACCTTCACGAAAATCGTCGCCGGTAATATCTATTTTCAGTTTATCCAACATTCCCGACTTGTCTGCATACGATTTCAATGTACGAGTAAGACCTCTACGAAATCCTGCCAAGTGTGTTCCACCTTCGTGGGTGTTGATATTATTTACATACGAATGCAAGTTTTCCGAATACGAGGTGTTGTATTGCATAGCAATCTCGATAGGAATATTTTGTTTTTCTCCTTCTATACAAATAGGTTCGGGCATGATTTTTTCCCTAGTTTCGTCTAGGTAACCTATAAAATCTTTAAGCCCATTTTCCGAATAAAAATGTACTGCCAAAAAACTACCATCTTCATTCACTACTCTACGGTCTTCCAAATTCAATTCTATTCCTTTATTCAAGAAAGCCAACTCGCGAAGACGTGTAGCTAACGTATCGAACTTATATTCCGAAACAGAAAATATTGTTGCATCAGGATGAAAATGTACACGAGTACCACGTTTTTCGGTAGTTCCCATTTCTTTTACGGCATACAATGGTTTACCACGTTCATACTCTTGACGGAAAATAACTCCATTGCGATATACTTCTACATTCAATCTATCCGAAAGTGCATTAACACAAGACACACCCACACCGTGCAAACCACCTGACACCTTGTAACTTCCTTTGTCAAATTTTCCACCTGCGTGTAACACAGTCATTACAACTTCCAATGCCGAACGTTTTTCTTTTTCGTGCATATCTACAGGAATACCTCTACCGTTATCTTCTACCGATATAGAGTTATCTTCGTGTATGGTTACATTTATCTTGGTGCAGTATCCTGCAAGTGCTTCGTCTATCGAGTTGTCTACCACTTCGTAAACCAAATGGTGCAATCCGCGTTCATTTACATCACCAATATACATTGCCGGACGCATTCTAACTGCTTCCAACCCCTCCAATACCGTAATATTCTCAGCACTGTAATTAGCTTGATTATTAACTGCTTCTTCGTTAGCCATAGTTATTATTTACATTTTATTTTGAACTTGCAAAGATACACATTTTTTTCGACATAGAACCGCTTTTCTCACACCAACTTATCAACACTATTTAAACATCGATAAAAACAACATATTTTACCCTACAACCGAACCAACACTTCCCCACAAAAACACACCCTATTTCCGTGTCATTTTTCACAGTATACTGTCAATGTCAAGATGATATATATGTCGCGACAATAATGATATATCATAAAAATTAAGATGATATATATCCCTGCTATCGAAAACAATATATAAGGCAGGTTCTAAAAATTCATTTTCTAACAAAATAGAGAACCGCCCTTTACTATTTTGCTAGAATTTTCAATCTGCAAAAGTACACTATTTATTCAAAAGATTCAAATAAATAGACTATTTTAACATTTAGACTCCATTATTACATTATTTACCTCCTTGTTATATGTTTATTTTCCAAATTATTATATTGTTTATACATTAATTAATTCCAAGTCTTATAATCTGTTCAAATCGAAACAAATTGTATGTAAAACATGTCATAAAAATTGCTTCAGTAGCTCGTTTTATACCAACACTTCGTACATTAAAGCCATG
>JAFZFU010000105.1 GCA_017555745.1 Bacteroidales bacterium | reverse complement strand
TTTTAAACTTGCACCCTCAAAATAGTGCATTCTCACGATGTCTATTTTCTCATCGTACTTGAAATTTTCTCTTCTTTTTCTTTTGGTTTCTTTATTCATATTTTGTTGACTTTTGTGTCAACTTTTTTCAGCACAAGACAAATTTCGTTGTTCTCCCTCTTCTAATATTGTACCCATTTTTGCTATATTAAATCCTTTAGAAAATCCCTCATTAGAGGATTCTGATGCACTATAGCTATATGATGTTTTCTCTAACCCAGCAAGTCTCTCAGCTGATAATAATCTAGTTTTATATTGTAGACTAAGATTATTTTTTAGTTCATTAGCGAACAAAGATTTACCAGTACCATTTGCACCAACAATAAAATTAATAGCACCCCATTCTGTTTTCACAAATTCTCCACTCCAAAGTTTAGGGAGTTTTATATTAATCGGAATATACATATTCAAAATATTTTATTGGTTAAATTTTGTTTTAATTGTTGAGATAAAGAAATCTGCATTTTTACTTTTGCAATGGTACAATCAATTTCATATAGTTTATCTCCAATAATTTTTCTTTGCTCAATCGATGGTGCACATACTTTATAAAAATTGAAGAACTCAGGTTGAACTCGTTTTTGTCCAGCACTGCCTGTCATTTGTTTTTCAGCCTGTTTCCTAAATCTTTTGGACATTGTAAGATAGTAGCAATAATACAGGTCAGTATCAAGTTTTGGTCTCAATACATGAAACTCAGTACTGCCTAATCCTAACCCATTATATAAGTGTTTTGCTATAGTTCCTTTCCCATTTTCCATGCATGGAGTGATTTTTGCAAAAAGAATGTCATTTTCTTTGAAAGGTGTTAAGCCCTTGCCTTTTAACTCGTATGTTTGAGCCTTTATATAGTTGATAATTTCTCCTTCTTCTGATATATCTGGCATTGTGATTAAAGACACTTCTTCCGTATTAATTGTTGTAGTAGGATTTATTTCAACTAAATTAGAAAAGGGTATCCTTTTGTTTTTTGTATCAGTAGTATTTTCTTTAATTATAATTTGAATGTGGTCTTTTAGTTCTTTCAGAACTTTCTTCTCCTTCTCAATCATCTCATCCGCAGCCCATAGCAATTCTGCCAAACGTTTTTGTTCGGATTTGGGTGGGAGAAAGAATTCGTAATTGGCCAATTCCTTGAATTTCGTTCTTGGAGATAAAGAACCTGCAGAAGTCGCTAATGCTTTCTCAAAGAACCCATCACTTTGAATCAAGAAAGGTAGCAATTCTGGAAGCAAATTTTCTTCTATTGCTTCGAAAACAAGAATATCTCCTGAACAGATTCCGTCAAACTCCGCATAAGCAACTTTGCGTTGGTAAGCACGGCGACGACCAAAGAGTACTTGCCCCTTTACAAACTTACGTGTAAAAGTTGTTTCTTTTTCTAAGGTGTCCCATTTTGTAATATGCAAGTTGCCGGGCTCAATGTGTTCAAGTCCGATTACATAATGGAGTCCATCTGCTTCGGGATCCTTTGAGGAAGCATTAACTTGTCGGCAAACCTCGTCAAACCTCCACTTCTTCCACCCTGTCTTATCTATTGTAATATCATTCATTGTTCTTTTCAAAATTACTTTCTATGCGTTTTATCAAATAACCATCAAATAATAAGTTACTGATAATTAGTTGCTATATATTGACAATACTGCATTTTATCAAATAACTATCAAATAAGATTATGCCCACCAAGGAATGTATTTCCTATACTTGCGAGATTGGTTTTCCGGATTATCTTCCTTGATAAGTTTTGCATCCAATGTATCCTTTATGATGCGTGAAGCAACGGCTGAATTATGTTCTTCTATTCCAAGTCTGTCACGAAATGTCTGGTTCGTCATTTTTTCATTGGATACATATTTCAAGCAAGCGTGCTGATAACAGGCACTTTGTCTTTCTGTTTTATCCATGTTGTTCAAGGTCTTATAGGCATAAATGGAGACAATGGTCCTGTTCTCTTGTACGGTGATTTTAACAGGCGGTAGCTGATATAATTCCACATGGAAGATGGTCTTGTCTAAACCACTGCCTTTTTCCTCACAGAACCCCATTCGTCGCATAATGTCTGCAAGCCTTTCATTACGAGAACCATATTCATCGATAAAGCGGTCGGATTGAATAATGGGTTGACCAGGATTGGATATCTCTATTCTATCGCTGAATATTTCGATTGTGGGAAATCCCTTCACTGAAAAATCTTGATGAATGATGCTATTGGCTACAAGTTCGCGAATGGCAATTTCTGGATACATGCGAACATCTGTTCTCAATGATTTTCCTATCTCTTCGTTTGCAGGCAATTGTCCATTAATCCATTCCATCAATCCTGGGAAACCGAGTGCATACCCTTTTGTACCGATAAGGTCTCTCTCTGTTTCGACCTTATTATTACGCTTATATTTGATTACTCTGATGGCTTTTCTTGATACGCTGGGAAAGTCGTTTATGTTTTTAGCAAACAGTAACGCTCCCAAGTTGGTAATTGCATATTGCCCGTCATACTCACTAATAAAGTTCTCTTCCTTGAATCTATTAACCACACTTTCCATTGTGGAGGGATAGGGCAAATGCATCAAGTCAAAGTAGGTTTCTGTACTTAAATATTTAGGGATTTCGGAAATCGAGAGATTCTTCAGTGAAGTATTCATTAAAAATCTTTCAGTCAGTTCATTTTTCCAAATTTGCTTTTCCTTTTCAGGATAATCTATCAACTTTCTTGTAGAGCTGTTAATTCGGATATAACTGACATTTAGGAATTTCACTGGCACATTCTCTGCTGCTGGTATTTTGTACAACGCAATGTTAACATCTTCAGCATATTCAAAGTCATAGCATTGGAAATCAATCCTAGGATTAAGACGATTCAAAAGCCAAACTTCCAGCTCTTCGTTTCCAACCATATGTTGTTTGGAACGAAATGTTGTACCTTTTATATTTTGTGTATTGTCTATCCCAAATACAAGATATGAATAGGGCTGATTAACTATACAAGCACTATTGGATAGAGCGGAAATACGTTCGCCTATTTCCTCCTTGCTATGAAAGTTTTCCTTGAATTCAACTATCTCTGATTCTTTAGGTAGTGAAACAAGGCGGTCAATCAATTTCTTTAATTCTACTATTTCCATATCTTTATATTTTTTTCGTCCTATCAAATAGCTATCAAATAATAACTAATTGATAAACAGTGTTTATGTCTTGAATATACTTCGTTTTATCAAATAACCATCAAATAAAAATCAATCCATTAATAGTTCTTCCAATGCGTTATGTAGCTCATTTCTGTTTTGTTCCCATTCGGCAAAAAGTTCTTCAAACGATTGCTTGGGGGTATTGTCCTTCACTTCCAAACGAGATACATATTGGGAAATATTGAGTGTGGCACCATTATTCAAAATGTCTTCGTTGGAAACCACCTTGGCAAAACCTTCGATATTTTTGTAATCCTTGTAGGCATTGAAAATCTTCTTGATGTGATGATTTTCAAGGGTACTGATGGTCTTGTCCTTCTTTACTTCATCTACAGCATTGATAAAAAGTATCTTGCCTTTGCGTTTTGCAGGCTTCTTGGTACGGCAGATAAGCAGGCAGGCTTCCATCGGTGAATTGTAGAAAAGGTTGGCTCCCAAACCGATAACGCAATCCACGCAATCGCTTTCTATCATCTTACGACGCATGTCCCTTTCGGCATCACGGAACAGAATTCCATGAGGCCACAACACCACACAACGGCCCGTGTCGGGCTTCAAACTCTTCATGATGTGTTGTTGGAAAGCATAGTCGGCACAACCCTGTGGAGGTGTTCCCAAGATGTTACGACCAAAGGCATCGTTAGTAAAAGCAGCCTGGTCCCAACTCTTGATGGAATAAGGCGGATTGGCCAACACTACATCAAACTGTTGCAATTCGTCGTACTCCATGAAAAGCGGATTGCTTAGGGTATTTCCACGTGCGATGTTGAATTCTTCGAATCCGTGTAACAACATGTTCATACGGGCAATACCCGAAGTGATCAAGTTGATTTCCTGTCCGTAAAGGCGTAGCGTGCGGTACTCCTTATTTTGTTCCTTTAGCATCATGGCACAATTAAGTAGCAAACCACCGCTACCACAAGTGGGGTCGTAGATGCTATCGTATTCATGCGGGTCTGCTATCAAGGTCATCAGCTTTACCACCGTACGGTTGGTATAGAACTCGGCTGCGGTATGTCCACTATCATCGGCAAACTTTTTGATCAGGAATTCATAAGCATTACCCAATTCATCGTTGGGCACATTCTTGATGTTCAGGTTCTTACTGGAAAAGTGCTCGATGAGTTGGCAAAGCATTTCATCGGACAAGCGTTCCTTGTTGGTCCAGTCGGCATCGCCAAAGATACCCTGCAATTGTTGGGCATTTACTTTCTGAATGTCATTCAAGGCCTTGTTGATGGCTTGGCCTACATTTACCGTTGTGCTACGCACATGGTTCCAATGGGCCTCTGCAGGCACTTTGAAACGATGGTTCTCGTCGAATGCGGCATATTCCAAGTCGCCATCGCTCTCTTCCAAGGCTTCTTCGTACTCTTCATCGTACACATCGCATATGCGCTTGTAGAAAAGAAGCGGGAAGATATATTGCTTATAGTCGCCGGCATCTATAAAGCCACGGAGATAGGTTGCAGCCCCCCAAAGATATGATTCGAGTTCTTTCAGTGTCATTTCGTAAATTCAGTTAGCAGTTGTTTAAAACGTTCTTCGGCTTCCCATGCTTCTTGCATGGCAACCTTCAACTGGGCTTTGGCTCCTTCCAAGGTAGGCAGATTGTCTTCAATCTCTTTCTCTACATAGAGAGGTATGTTCAGATTGAAGTTGTTGTCCTCTATGTCTTTCAAAGTGACGATCTTGACATGATTCTTCACGTCCTTGAAGTCGCTATACCATTGGTATATGGTTTGGATATGTTCGGGTTCCAATGTATTCTGGGCACGGCCCTTACGAACTTGGTCGGCAGCGTCGATGAAGATGAACTTGCCTTTCTTGTTGGTATCTTTCTTGGCACGGAACACCATGATACAAGCCGAGAGAGTGGCTCCATAGAAAATGTTTTCGCCCAAACCGATGACAGCTTCCAACAAATCGTTCTTTAAAAGGACGGAACGTATCTTGGCTTCGGCATTCTTGCGGAACAAGGCTCCATGAGGGAGAACTACAGCTACGCGGCCTGTCGTTTCGTCCATGGACTTGATCATGTGTTGCACCCATGCCATATCGCCATTTCCCTTAGGAGGAATACCGGCTATGTTACGACCAAAAATGTCATCAGCCCAAAGTTCAGCACCCCAATTGCTCAACGAAAATGGTGGATTGGCGATAACGATGTTGAACTGCTTCATCTGGTCGTATTCGAAGAACTTTGGATCGCGGAGTGTGTCGCCACGCTCGATGCTGAAGTCTTCGATGCCATGCAGGAACATGTTCATGCGGGCAATGGTAGAGGTCGTCAGGTTCTTTTCCTGACCATATAGCTTAAGGGTACGGAAATCGCCACCCTTTTGTTTGACTTGCTCAATACATTCAAGAAGCATGCCTGCTGTACCACAAGCGGGGTCGTAAATGGTTTCACCCGGTTGGGGATTGACAATCATACCAATCAGATGAACTACAGAACGAGGGGTATAGAACTCACCGGCTTTCTTGTTGGTCTGGTCGGCAAACATCTTGATAAGATATTCGTAGGCACGGCCCAAGATGTCGGGCTCTACATTGGAGTTCGAAAGATTGTATTGTGAATAATGCTCTATCAACCGGCAAAGCAATTCATCGGATAACTTGTCCTTATTGGTCCAGGCAGCATCTCCGAAAATGTTGGCCAAATACTGGGGATTGGCCTGCTCGATTTGTGAGAAAGCTCCCTTGATGGCACTACCTACATTAGTCGTTACTTCACGTACATCGTTCCAATGACATCCATCGGGAATAATGAATCGGTGCATTTCTGCTCCCAATGCATATTCATGGTCGCCATCGCTTTCTTCCAATGCTTCGTTGTACTCTTCATCATACACATCGGAAATGCGTTTGAAGAAAAGCAAAGGGAATATATATACTTTAAAGTCTGCAGCATCGACCGGGCCTTTCAATATCCAGGCGGCCTTGGATAAATATTGTTCTAATTGCGATAAAGTAAGCATTCTCTTATTTCTTGCTATAATAACTATCTACATTTTATTTCAATAATTAATGGTAATAATAACCCGTTGGTTGAATTAAAATCTCTAAATTCTCTATAGAAAAAGTTGTGTATGTCAATTATTTTTCGTATTTTCATAGTGAAAATCAATCAAATACCTATAATTGACATGATACACAGCTTTTGTGCAAAATACGGAAAAATTCTTGAGATATGCAAGCAATACTCAAAAAATTTGGTCAACGAACTTGGAAATACAACTAAAAGAGGCGTTGTTCCTAAGTTTTCAGACCTCGAAGTAATTGCTCTTTCATTGACAGCTGAAGCTATGAGTATAGATAGTGAAAATTGTTTGTTTGTAAGACTTCAATCATATAAGAATGAATTTCCAAACCTTATTTCAAGACGACAATACAATGCCCGACGTAAGAAAACCAGTAAATTATGTAATCTAATCAGAGAACGTATAGCTAATGAAATTGACGGAAATGAAACATACTTTTGCATTGATTCTAAACCAATTGAAGTTTGTAGAAGATCAAGGGCATCAAGGTGTAAATTAGGTAAACAGAACTACGACACAGCTCCTTCTTTTGGATATTGAGCATCTCAAAACACATATTATTATGGATATAAGCTACATGCAGTTTGCGGTCTTAGTGGTGTTATTTATTCCTATGATATTACAAAAGCCAACGTTCATGACATCAATTATCTAAATGATGTAAAATATGATTATCATGATTGCACAATAATTGGAGATAGAGGATACATCAGTAAAACTATGCAATTGAATCTATTCGAAGAAGCTAAAATAGAGTTGGAAGTACCATATAGATTGAATCAAAAAGACTGGAAACCAATATTTATACCTTATGCAAAAGCTAGAAAACGTATCGAAACTGATTTCTCGCAATTCGTTGACCAATTCATGCTTAATAGAAACTATGCTAAACAAATAGAGGGATTTATGACTAGAATTATTAGCAAAATAAGTGCTTTCACTATTATGCAATATGTCAATTATTCATTAGGCAAACCTATTGGGCATATCAAATATGCTCTAGATTAATTCAACCAACGGGTTGTTTCAAAAATTATTTTACCCGCATAATTATAATATCCGAAAAAAGTGTATCTTTGCCAAGACAAATAAAAACATTTATTATAAGGTAAACAAAAGATAATCAATATATATATTATGCAAGAGCTAATAGAAAAAGCATGGGAAAATCGCGAATATTTGAAAAACGCGGACACCATAGATGCCATACGCAACGTTATAGAGCGATTGGACAAAGGACAATTGCGTATTGCCGAACAAATAAATGGCAAATGGCACGTAAATGAATGGATAAAAAAAGCCGTACTATTATATTTTCCAATATGCGAAATGCACACCATGGAAGTAGGCCCCTTCGAGTTTCACGATAAGATAGCATTAAAGAAAAACCTTGCCTCACAAGGAGTAAGAATAGTTCCCCACGGCATAGCCCGCTATGGCTCGTATCTTGCTAAGGGAGTGGTGATGATGCCCTCGTATGTCAACATTGGAGCATACGTCGACAGCGGCACCATGGTCGACACATGGGCCACCGTAGGTTCATGTGCACAGATAGGCAAAAACGTACACCTGAGTGGCGGTGTGGGCATTGGCGGAGTATTGGAACCTGTTCAAGCCTCACCGGTAATAGTGGAAGACAACTGTTTTATAGGCTCACGAGCCATAATAGTGGAGGGAGCACATATAGAAAGAGAGGCAGTGATAGGTGCCGGAGTGGTAATAACCGGTTCCACAAAAATCATCGACGTAACGGGCAGCGAGCCCATAACACACATAGGCCATGTGCCGGCACGTTCGGTGGTGATACCGGGCAGTTATACCAAACAATTTCCGGCCGGCGAATACCAGGTGCCATGTGCATTGATAATAGGAAAACGCAAAGAAAGCACCGACCTAAAAACGTCGCTAAACGCCGCTTTGCGCGAAAACAACGTAGCAGTATAGCAAAAAAATATTTATTAGAAAGTTACTCTATTGTAACACTTTGGTATATAATCTTATAAGCAAAATAAAAAGAGTTAATAACTCTCCAATGGTAAAAAATAAATATTATATATTTGAAATACTGAAGAAAAAGCCTTACATTTGTAGGAAAATATAGAAACGTATTAACGAAATAATAAATTGAATATAAATATTTTAAAGTAAAAAACAAGATGAAAAAAGTACATAATTTTAACGCAGGTCCTTGCGTTTTGCCAAAAGAAGCTGTTGAAAGCACAATAGCTGCTATCCGCGATTTCGACAACACAGGAATCGGATTGTTAGAAATTTCTCACCGTACTCCGGGTTGGGAAAGAGTAATGGAAGAAACTCGTCAACTATGGCGTGATCTTTTGAATATTCCTGCTGATTACGAAGTATTATTCCTTGGTGGTGGTGCTAGCACTCAATTTATGACAGTTCCAGCAAACTTAATGGAAAAGAAAGCTGCTTACTTACAAACCGGTGTTTGGGCTAAAAAAGCTGCTAAAGAAGCTAAATTGTTTGGTGAAGCAGTAGTTGTTGCTTCTTCTGAAGACAAAACTTACAGCTACATTCCAAAAGATTACACTATCCCAACAGATGCTGATTATTTCCACATCACTACTAACAACACTATCTACGGTACTGAAATCAAATATGATATGGATTGCCCAATCATGTTGGTTGCCGATATGTCGTCTGACATTATGAGCCGTCCTGTAGACGTAACTAAATACGGCTTAATCTATGGTGGTGCACAAAAGAACGTAGGTCCTGCCGGTGTTACTTTCGTTATCGTACGTAAAGACATCCTTGGAAAAATCCAAGATCGTAAATACATGAACCCACTTCCAACAATGGTTGACTACCGCACTCACGCTGTAGAAGAAGCTCGCAACATTTCTATGTTCAACACTCCTCCTGTACTTCCAATCTTCACAATGCACGAAACATTGAAATGGTTGAAAGACACTATCGGTGGTGTAGAAGAAATGAACAAAATCAACAACAAAAAATCTGCTTTGTTGTACGAAGAAATCGACCGCAACAGCATGTTTGTTGGTACAGCTGCTAAAGAAGACCGTTCTATCATGAACCACTGCTGGGTAATGGCTGAAGGTTATCAAGATAAACAAGATGCTTTCATGGCATTTGCTAAAGAACGCGGTATGATTGGTATTAAAGGTCACCGTTCGGTAGGTGGTTTCCGCGCTTCGTTGTACAACGCTTGTTCTTACGAAGACGTTGAAGCATTGGTAGCTTGCATGCAAGAATTCGAAAAAGCTAACAAATAATAATTAACAAAATCAATGCAATAGGGCTATGGAGCAATCCATAGTCTTATTGTTTTTTATATTAATAAAATAAGTTCGGGTATGGGAATAATAAGTATAATATCGTCGAAGGTGGCACAAGACGGCCAGCATGACACTATAAAACTTACCACTCTCGAAGAACTTCAACAAATAATAAAGAAAATGAAAGTATTAGTTGCTACAGAAAAACCATTTGCAAAAGTTGCCGTTGACGGCATACGCAATGTAGTAGAAGGAGCCGGTTATGAAATGGCTCTTTTGGAAAAATATACAGATGTAAACGAACTTTACGCAGCTGTTGCTGACGCTGACGCTTTGATAGTTCGTTCTGACAAAGTTACTAAAGAAGTTATCGACCACGCTAACAACTTAAAAATAGTTGTACGTGCCGGTGCCGGTTTCGACAACTTAGACCTTGAAGCTTGTACAGCTAAAGGTATCGTTGCTATGAACACTCCTGGTCAAAACTCTAACGCTGTTGCCGAATTGGTAATGGGTATGTTGGTTTACGGTGTTCGTAACTTCTTCAACGGAAAATCAGGTTCTGAACTTATGGGTAAAAAAATCGGTATCTTGGCTTTCGGTAACGTAGGACGCAATGTTGCACGTATAGCTCAAGGTTTCGGTATGGAAGTTTACGCTTACGATGCTTTCTGCCCAAAAGAAGCTATCGAAGCTGCAGGTGTTAAAGCCGTTGACTCGAGAGACGCTTTGTTCGAAACTTGCGACATAGTTTCGCTTCACATCCCTGCTACCGCCGAAACTAAAAACAGCATCAACTACGAAGTTGTAAACAAAATGAAAAAAGGCGGTATAGTAGTAAACACTGCTCGTAAAGAAGTTATCAACGAAGCTGAATTGTTGAAACTTATGAACGAACGTGCTGACATCAGATACATATCTGACATCATGCCTGACGCTCACGAAGAATTTGCTAAATTGGAAGGTCGTTACTTCTCTACTCCTAAAAAAATGGGTGCTCAAACCGAAGAAGCTAACATCAACGCCGGTATAGCTGCTGCTAACCAAATAGTAGATTTCTTCACTACAGGTAACAAGAAATTCCAAGTAAACAAATAAAATTTGTTTGACTTACTCATACAAAAGGAAATATTCTTATAGTAGGGATATTTCCTTTTTTTTGATAAAGGCTGTTTCTAAATATCACCTTACAGGCAACTATTAAAAGTGCTATTGATTACGCCAAAGGCGGAATTATCAGAACAAGCCTAAACAAAACCGACCGATATTTGTCGATATTATAAACCCCAAAAGACCATCAATATATGATACGCAAATTGTTATTATCCCTCATGCTTATAAGCAGTACCGTTTTGCTTGTGGCACAAACACCGGCCATAGATTCCGTCTACTCGCCCAATATCAAAACGGTGATACTTGGCAAACAAGGCGTAGAAATGTCGTTGCCCATCATACAACTTGGCAGCAACGAAAAGCTTATGCTCCGTTTCGATGAACTTGGCGACAACCCAAGCTTTTATCGTTACCGCATAGACCACTGCACCCACGACTGGCAGATTTCGGATATAGCAGTGTCGGACTATATGAATGGTTTTGAAGAGGGCGCTATCGACAACCAAAAGTTTTCGTTTACCACCATCGAACACTATACCAATTATTGGCAAACCATACCCAATAATATGAGCAGCTTTGCCGCTTCGGGCAACTATCTGCTTACCGTATATTTGCAATCGGACCCCGACAGCATAGTGTTTACCCGCCGCTTTAGGGTATACGAACCCCTCACCATGGTGGAAGCCAGCGTGGGCAGGCCACAAGGTGCCATGGGACTGATGGAAAACCAAAACCTATCGATAACAATAAACCCGTTGGCTGGCAACTACTTTATAAACCCCGACACCTATATGTATGTGTATGCCCAACAAAACGGTCGCACCGACCTAACACGCCTGCTACCATTGGAAAGCATGAGTGGCAACACCCTCAACTACCGCTGGAAAAAAGAAAACATATTCCCCGGTGGCAACGAATTTAGATATTTCGACTTCAGCAACCTGCAGTTTGCCATGAACAATGTGTGGAAGATAGAATACTTTGGAGGCGAAAACATAGTATTCCTCAAACCCGACGAAGACCGCAGTCGCAAACCCTACAGCCTCGACATAGGGCTGAACGGACAATACAAGATAGCAGCCGCCAACGCCCAAAAGCCCAACACCGAAGCCGACTATGCGTGGGTGAACTTCAGCCTGCCTATGGAACGCCCCTTCCTCGATGGCAACATATACATAATAGGCGACTTTACCAACTGGCAAATGAACGATCTTTCGCGTATGGAATGGAACGCCGGAATAAAAGCATATACAGCACGCCTGTTTTTGAAGCAAGGCTACTACTCCTATATACTCCTATTCCTGCCCACCGGCAGTAGCCAAGGCGAAACATCGACATTGGAAGGAGACCACTTTCAAACCATGAACGACTATTATATATATGTATACCAACGCAACCCCGGCGACCTCTACGACCGCCTTGTGGGATTTGGGCAAACACAAGCCAACCGATAAAAAGATAGAAAAGGTAATATACAAAGCATTATGCCTGCGTAGAGTAGCTTGGTGTCTTAATGATTGATAATAAAGGGTAAGCATTTTCTTGTATCTCGCAATAGTGATAAAGAAGTTGTTTTGTCATGGATTTGCATATTATTAACTAATGGTTATATACTAAAAACCGGCAAGTCAAGTTTATTATAACCTAAACCAAATAATTGAAGAGATATGAATATACAAAAGAATTGCATTATAGCTGCAAGCGTGCTGCTTGCCGGCTGCACCCAAACGGCACAGTCCGAACGACAAGAAGTAAGTACCCCCACACCTATAATAGAAAGCCCTGCCACAAGGGAACTTAGGTATGTAGACTTTTCGGACGTGGCTCAAAACACCATTGATGCAGTGGTTCACATCAAAACCGAGTTAACCAAAAGCACACCGCTTTACGAAAACTTTTTTGGCATGATAATAAACAAAGGCGTTAAAAACCAGACCTACACCGCCTTTGGCTCGGGAGTTATAATAGAAAGCGACGGCTACATTATTACCAACAACCATGTGGTACAAGATGCCGAACGCATAACGGTAACCATGAACGACAAACGCACCTTCGAAGCCACATTGGTAGGCAACGATCCTTCTACCGATTTGGCGCTGATAAAGATATCTGCCGACGGTTTGCAAACCATACCATGGGGCAACTCGGATAATGCTCAAGTTGGCGAATGGGTATTGGCCATAGGCAACCCTTTCAACCTTACTTCCACCGTTACGGCAGGCATTATAAGTGCCAAAGCCCGCAATATGGATATTATAGAAAACACCGACGGTTTGGAAAGCCCCATCGAATCGTTTATACAAACCGATGCCGCCGTCAATTCGGGCAATAGCGGAGGCGCCTTGGTGGATGCCGACGGTAAACTTATAGGCATAATCACCGCCATAGCGTCGGGCAACGGCTATTATACGGGCTATTCGTTTGCCATACCTTCCAACCTTGCTCACAAAGTAGCCCACGATCTTAAGCAACATGGATATGTGCAGCGTGCCTATCTGGGTGTAAATGTGGCCGAAGTAGACAGCCGTATTGCCGAATACAAAGGACTTAAAGAGATAAAAGGAGTATATTTGGGTCGTGTGCTTAAAGGTGCTGCCGCTTATAATGCAGGCCTGCGCGACGGAGATATAATATTATCCATAAACAATGTTGCCGTAAACAGTTTTGCCGAACTTATGGAAGAATTGGGCAAATACAGTCCCGGCGACGAAATAACGGTAATATACGACCGCAACAACAAACAGCACACCGCAACGGTAATGCTGCTAAACATACATGGCACCACCGATTTGCTGAAACGCCAAACCAGCAACACCTTCGAGATGTATGGTGCAAAATTTGAACAACCTTCCGCCGATATGCTCCGAAAAATGAATCTCTCGCATGGCATAGAGGTAGTACAAACGGGCAACTCCTTCTTGGCTCAGATAGGAATACGCAACGGCTTTGTAATAACCGAAATAAACAAAAAAAGCGTAGTCAACAAAAAAGATATAGAAAAAATACGATATCTTAAAGGCAAAGTAATAATAGAAGGATACTACAAAGGCAACGACCGAAAGTTATATTATATAGTTGAATTATAACAGAATAACATTCTTTGCAGCAAAGTGTTTCAACACAAAAACACTTTGCCGACAGAATGGTGCAACAAAATAATTGAAATATTTTTTATGTATGCATACAATAATATTGTAGCATAAACGTTTAAGCAAAGTGAATTTAATTATATATTGAACGATTATTAAACATGAGAAAGATATTATCAGCCATATTCTGCATTGGCATTGCACTAAGCGGATACGCACAAAACCAACAACAAACACGCTATTTGTGGACATGCACCCACATACAAACCAGCGACTATGAAGGATATTTGTTCAGCAAAGATTTTTGGGTAGACTTCGGCGTAGAAAACCAAGAAAGTCGTTATACTCCCAGCCATAGCGATGTTGACAAAGCCGAAAAACTGATAAAAAGAAAGATAGCCTATATCAATCGCGACCACGAAAACCAAGACAATTGTCCGCTGATAGACGAAAACATAAAGCAATACAAACGTCAATATGTAGGCTTTATCGATGTATACGGTGCCAAAATATTGTATATAAACTTTGTGTGGGACAAGAAATTAGACGAAAAGTTAGACAAAGAAATAACCACTGTTGAAGGTGGTTGCAGCCATTACTTCAGTTTAAAGATAAATCTCGACACCGAAAAGATATGGGATTTGAAGGTAAACGAGCCCGGCGAAGTGAAATATATTCAAAAAGTACACAAGAAAAGAAGATTACGCTATTAAACCATGAGTTTTTTCACTAAAGCTTTCTTCCTTAAGTTTATAAAATTCGGTATTGTAGGCTTTTCGGGCCTCATTATCGATTTTTTGGTTACATACGTTTGCAAGGAAAAGATAAAAATACACAAGTTGCTATCCAATGCAATAGGCTTTTGTGTGGCAGCCACAAACAACTATATACTAAACAGAATATGGACTTTCGAAAGTGCCAACGATAAGATAGGATTAGAGTTTATAGAGTTTTTCGGCGTGTCGGTAATGGGATTGTCGATAAACACTTTGGTGCTTTGGCTGCTAAACGAGAAACTTAAATGGAATTTCTATTTCAGCAAATTGTGCGCAATAGGCGTAGCCACCGTTTGGAACTTCTTGGCAAACTACTACTTTACATTTGCAACAAAATAACACAACCCACTTACAAACACCTATAGTAATATGCATGGATTCAAAAATATATTGCTATGTATTCTTGCCATTGCCATACACGCAAGCAGCAATGCCCAATATGTTTTGAATATCGATAGTTTGTTTGCCGACAATAGCGAGATTATATTTTCGTTCGAAGAAAAGGACAACAGCAAGGTTGCACTGTTTTCCGACATTATATCCATCGACAGTTGGCGCCGCGATACCATAACGGCATACGCCAACAAAGAAGAGTTTAAAAACTTCCTTGCCCTCTCCTACCCTTTTGCTGTAAAACAAAAACATTATCCCAAGGCTGTATACATGGCCTCCAACGTCGACGAAATGCTGGAATGGGACAAGTACCCTACCTATAACACATATCTGAAAATGATGGAGTACTTCGAGCAGCAATACGGCGATATATGCCGGGTGGACACCATAGGCTATTCCAACAAAGGACTACTTATATTGGCTGTAAAGATATCCGACAATGTAAACAGCAACGAAGCCGAGCCCGAATTTTTCTACTCCTCCACCATACACGGCGATGAAGTAACGGGCTATTATCTTATGCTGCGCTTGATAAACACACTGCTGTCGGCCTACAACACCGACCAAGAACTTACCACACTCGTAAACACAACACAGATATACATAAACCCGCTTGCCAACCCCGACGGCACATATTATAAAGACACCAACAGCGTGGTGGGTTCGACACGCTACAACGCCAACCGTGTGGATCTAAACCGCAACTATCCCGACCCATGGAAAACAACACAACCAAGCGACGTTCAAATAGAAAACACTGCCATGATAAACTATGTGGAAAAACACGACTTTGTAATGGCTGCAAATCTGCATGGCGGCGCCGAAGTGCTTAACTATCCGTGGGACTCGTTTACGGCACAATCAAAAAAGACCGCCGATTATAAATGGTGGATAGAAGTATGCCAACGTTTTATAAACACCTGCCGAAGAATAGACCCCTATAGTTTTTCCACCGACTACACAAACGGATATGTGCAAGGCGGAAATTGGTATGTAATAAACAGAGGCCGACAAGACTATATGAACTACTACCAACGCATACGCGAGATAACAATGGAAGTATCGCTCGATAAACTATTGTCGACAACTATGCTGCAAGACTATTGGAACACACAACACCGAGCCCTTATAGACTATATAAGCGAAGTGCACAAAGGCATACACGGGATCGTTACAGACTCCGCAACCAAACAACCCGTAGAAGCTCTTATACATATATACAACCACGACAAAGATAACTCCGACATATACAGTTGCAAAGATAACGGCCACTTTTACCGCCCCATAGCCGACGGAAAATATACAATATCTGTGTCGGCACCGGGATATATAACCAAAGAAATAAAGGATATACAATACTCATATCCCGACAAGGTAAACATCGACATAGAACTATCGAAAGGCAACAACGCCCCCGACGATATAAAGGTATACCCAAACCCCTGCACCGACCACATACAGATAACATCGGGCGAGACCATTGTTGAATATACCCTGTTCGACATTGCCGGAAAAGTAATTTCGACACACAAAGCGAACACCTTCGGCACCATTATCGATACCGCCGAACTCCCTTCGGGAATATATATAATAGAAATACATACAACATCAGATACGAAAAACAGAATATTTACGTTTGTAAAGCAATAAAAATATAGATATAAAATGGAAGAAAGAAATAAGCAAAAAGTATTTATCGAAACCTACGGATGTCAAATGAACTTCTCGGACAGCGAGATAGTAGGCTCGATACTTAGCAACGACGAATATAACCTTACCACCGATATAAATGAAGCCGATTATATATTAATCAACACATGCGCCATACGCGACAACGCCGAACAACGCATACGCAAACGCCTCAAAGAGTTAAAAGCCTTGCAACGCAAACGCAGTTGGTTAAAGATAGGTGTGCTTGGTTGCATGGCAGAACGCCTCAAAGACCAATTGATGGAAGAAGAAGACAATGTAAACTTGGTGGTAGGTCCGGATGCTTATCGCTCGTTGCCCGCTATGCTTAAAGAAGTGGAAAGCGGAGTCAAAGCCGCCAATGTAATTCTTTCGGAAGAAGAAACATACGCCGAAATAGACCCTGTACGTTTAGGCAGTAACGGCATATCGGCATTTATAAGCATAATGAGAGGTTGCGAAAACTTTTGCGCATACTGCGTAGTGCCCTACACCAGAGGTCGTGAACGCAGCCGCGATCCTAAAACCATAGTGGCTGAAGCAAAACGTTTGTTCGAAAACGGTTATAAAGAAGTAACATTGTTGGGACAAAATGTAAACTCATACAAATGGACCGACGACGGAGACAATGTAGACTTCCCCGAACTGATGAAACGTGTGGCAGAAATAAGCCCGATGCTGAGAGTAAGATACTCCACATCGCATCCAAAAGATCTTAGCGACAAACTATTGGAAGTGATGGCGGCATACGACAATATATGCAAATGCATTCACCTGCCGGTGCAAAGCGGTAGTAGCAGAATGCTTAAACTGATGAACAGAAAATATACAGTGGAATGGTATATGGACAGAATAAATGCCATACGCTCATATATGCCCGACTGTGCAATAACCACCGACGTGATAGCAGGTTTTTGTGGCGAAACAGAAGAAGACCACAAGCAAACCCTCGACCTATTCGGCAAAGTGGGATACGACTACGCTTTTATGTTTAAATACTCCATGCGACCAAACACCTATGCACACAAGTATTTGAAAGACGATGTATCAGAAGAAGAAAAGACACGCCGTTTGGAAGAAATAATAGCTTTGCAGGGACAGTTGTCGCTGGCCAGCTACCAAAAAGACGTAGGCAAAACATTCGAGGTATTGATAGAAGGTGTATCCAAACGTAACAAAGAACAACTATTCGGCCGAAATAGCCAAAATAAAGTAATAGTATTTGACCGTGGCAACCACCAACCGGGAGAATATGTAAAAGTAAAAGTACTTAAATGTACATCCGCCACACTGATAGGCGAATTGGCAGAATAAAACACTCATAATATACAATCAATCCCATATATGTACCACAAAAGACATATATGGGATTTTTTTTATACACCACCAGCCTAATTACATACACCACCATATATTATCTATTCGACATAGTCTTCTTTAAAAAATTAAAATACTAAAACATTAAAAATTTCGTTTTTAATTAAAACTTCATAGTCATGAAACGGATAATATTAGCACTGATAGCAATAACATGTGTGAATGTGATATTTGCACAAGATTTTGTCAAAGATGGTTTAAGTTACTCAATTGATGATATTAATAATGTATATACAAGAATAGTTGACACAAATATAGCAGACTTAAACATTCCTGCCAAGGTAGATTATAATGATAAAACATATAATGTTATTGATATTTCTGACATAGGCAGAATTACCTCCTTAAAGAATTTGAAAACTGTGAATATATCAGATGGAATCAAGTCAATATCTTTCAGTTCGTTTATGGGGTGTATAAATCTAACCTCTATAAGCATTCCCAATAGTGTAACCCACATAGGCATAAATGCTTTTAAATATTGTAGTAGTTTGACATCTATCAATATACCAAGCAATATGAGTAGCATTTCTGGATATGCATTTTATGATTGCAGCAACTTATCATCGTTCAATATTCCCCACACAGTAGAATATATCGGAACACAAGCTTTTCACAACACAGCATTTTTCAACAACAAAGATAATTGGACAGATAACGTACTGTATAAAGATGGATGTTTGCTTTCGGCAGACACACTGATAAGTGGAGAATATTCTATAAAGAATGGAACACGACTGATTGCTGCTCATGCATTCTTAGATTGCAAGAATCTGACATCGGTAGTTATTCCAAACACTGTTTGCAACATCAATCATTCAGCTTTCGAATATTGTGAAAATTTACACTCTGTAGATATTTCCAACAGCATAGAGCATATAGGCGGATTAGCTTTTAGGGGATGTAGCAGTTTGTCTTCAATAAACATACCACAAAGTATCAAAACCATTAAATATTCAACATTCGAAGGTTGCAGCAGTTTAAGAAGCATACACATTCCCAACAGCATCACGCATATAGAAGATGAGGCATTTAACTCTTGTACCAATCTAAGCAATTTTACCATTCCAACATCAGTAGAACATATCGGGAAAAATGCTTTTAGCAGCACTGCTTTCTACTATGACAAAAGTAATTGGAATGGCGATGTATTATACAAAGACAATTGTTTGATAGAAGTAAACAATAAAATAAAGGGCAAGTACACCATCATTAATGGAACACGACTAATATCCCAAGGAGCATTTATGAGTTGCACAAACTTAGTTTCAATTTCCATACCCAACAGTATCACAACTATTGAAAGTAATACATTCAAATATTGCCATAAATTAAGCAAGGTAAATATACCTAACAGTGTGGTACGTGTAGAAAGAGAAGCATTCTACAACTGTTCAAATTTAAAATCTATCGATATACCCAACGGTGTAAAATATATTGGAGAAGGAGCATTTAGTTATTGTTCAAGTTTAACCACAGTCTATCTACCCAACAGCATCGACACTATTGGAAATAATGCTTTTTCTGAATGTAAAAAACTAAAAAATATCACCTTGAATGATAATATAAAATATATTGGAGAGGGAGCTTTCACTTGCTGTTTAAAACTAACCTCTATTGTTATTCCCAACAGCATAAAAACTATTGAATATGGCACATTCAGATTTTGCAAAAACCTAACATCAATTACAATACCCAATAGTATAGATACCATCAAAGATGCAGCATTTTTGGACTGTAATAATTTATCTTCAATAACCATACCCAATAGTGTCAAATATATTGGTAACAGTGTATTTTTGAATTGTAGTAATTTATCTTCAATAACCATACCACAAGGTATAGAAGTGTTACCAATAGGAATATTTGCCAATTGTATAAATTTGAAATCTGTCACATTACCTAACAGCATAAAGGATATAGAAGAATATGCTTTTAATTATTGTAGTAGTTTGAGTTCTATAGAACTACCCAACAATATTAAATATATAAAGACAGGTACATTTACAGGATGCAGCAAATTGACAACAATCACTATCCCAAAGAATGTTATAAAAATCGGAGATATGGCATTTCACAATTGCCCCAACCTTATCACCATCACTTGTTTGGCAAAAGAACCACCAACATTAGAGATAGAAGTTTTTCCCAACCCTAACAATACTACACTATTAGTACCCAAAGGCAGTTTGGAGAAATACAAAGAATCCGATTGGAACAACTATTTTGATGGCAGAATAAAAGAAATGGAATAAGATATGAAACGGATAATATTAGCACTTGCAGCAATAATATGTATAAGCAGTCTTTACTCGCAAAAACGGTTTACCATAGGCAATTTAACCTACAAAGTATCGTGGTTGAAAAAGGTAACAGTAAAAGATTGCAACGATACCGCCACTGAGGTAAACATTCCTGCCACAGTAGAGCACAACGGACATACATATACCGTAAAAAGCATTGGCAAAAAAGCATTCGAAAACTGCGACAGCTTGTTTTATGTAAGCATACCTGAAGGTGTAAAGACTATAAAAAAGTCAGCTTTCAATCATTGTGACAACCTAATCACTGTTGTTATCCCCCAAAGTGTCAAAGAAATTGAATCACAGGCATTCACCTGTTGTTACTGTCTGGATAGCGTAATACTTCCTGAAGGTTTAACCAAAATAAAACCTTTTACATTTTTCAAATGTTACAATTTAAGTTCGGTGTATATACCTGAAAATATAGAGCATATAGGTATGTTTGCATTTTCAAAATGCGAGAACCTCACTTCGATAAAAATACCCCAAAACATTAAAAAACTAAATCATTGTGTATTTTACGAGTGTAAACGTTTGGAATCAATTAATATTCCAAGCAGCATCACTGACATCAAATTGGGTGCTTTGGGCAATTGTAGTTTAAAATCGGTAACAATCCCAAGCAATATTAAAAATATTGGAATGTCATCTTTTTATGGCAACGATTTCGACAGCATTATTATCCCCCACGGTATCAAGAAAATTAAGTTTGCTACTTTAGCAGACTGCGATAACCTTAAATATGTACACATCCCCAACAGTGTAAAACACATAAAAGCTATGGCATTCGAAAATTGTCCTAGTTTAGACTCTATCTACATACCCAATAGTGTAAAAAGCATGGATTATCATTGTTTTAGCGGATGCAACAACCTAAAGCATATCAATATCCCAAATAGTGTAAAATCAATGGGCGAAGGTGTATTCGCAGATTGTAAAAGTCTGATATCTTTAACAATACCCAACAGTGTAAAATCAATAGGAACTTCAGCTTTTAATGGTTGTACAAACCTATCGTCAATAACACTGCCAAACAATATTAAAGGCATCACATGGTTAATGTTTTCTGATTGTAAAAATTTACCATCTATCACCATTCCCAACAGTGTGAAATATATAGACCAATGGGCATTCTATAACTGTTCAAGTTTGTCCACCATAGTAATCCCCAATAAAGTAGAAAAAATCAACAACGAAGTATTCAAGAATTGCAGCAACCTAATCAGTGTCGTTATAGGCAAGGGAGTGAAATACATTGGTAAAAACCTATTCGAGGGTTGTCCCAAGTTGGAAACAATTACATGTTTAGCAACAACCCCACCGAATTTAGCTATCGATAATGAATTTCCCCCCACAGTCACACTGATAGTCCCCAAAGGCAGTTTGGAGAAATACAAAGAATCCGATTGGAACAAGTATTTTAATGGTAGAATAAAAGAAATGGAATAAAAGATATGAAACGGATAATATTAGCACTTGTGGGGGTAATATGTGTGAGCAGTCTTTACTCGCAAGAACGGTTTACCATAGACGATTTACTATTATACGAAGTAGTAGATAAAAACAAGGTAGAAATAACATATACAGAGGAGTCAATCACCGAAATAAATATACCTACCACTGTAATGAATAACGGAACGACATACAGTGTTTCAAGTATTGGAGACAAAGCATTTTATGGTTGTAGCAAATTGTTGTCGGTAAATATTCCCAATAGCATCGACAGTTTAAAAGAAGGAGCTTTTATCGAATGCAGTAATCTGTCATCTATTACAATAGCTAATAGTGTACGATATATTGGAGATTATGCTTTTGAACTCTGCCAAAATTTAACATCTATAGATATACCAAATAGTGTGCAATACATAGGAGAATATGCATTTATACACTGTAGGAAACTAACATCTATTACCATTCCCAACGGTATCAAACATATCAAAGAAAGTACATTCGAAAGCTGTAATAGTTTATCTACCATCACTATACCAAGCAGTATTTCCGTCATTTGCACTACTGCATTTTCCGAATGCACAAGTTTAACCCACGTAAATATTCCCAATAGTGTTCAGGATATTGAAATGGGTGCATTTTCGTATTGTAGCAATTTGGTTGAAATAAATATCCCCAACGGCATTCAAACCATCGAAGATTTTGTTTTTTATGAATGTAGAAGCCTAACCACTATTACTATTCCCAATAGTGTAACCCACATAGGTAGATACGCATTTGAAGATTGTACCAATCTAACTACAATAACCTGCTTAGCAAAAGAACCACCGACATTAAAGGTAGATGTTTTCCCTCTCCCCAACGATATTACACTGTTAGTTCCCAAAGGATGCAAAGATAAATATATCAACTCCGATTGGAACAAGTATTTTAATGGTAGAATAAAAGAAATGGAATAAGATATGAAACGGATAATATTAGCACTTGCAGCAATAATATGTGTGAATGTGATATTTGCACAAGATTTTGTCAAAGATGAAATAAAACTATATTTCGACGACACCACAAGTATCGACACCATAAACAACGAACTCAGAAAAAACAATATACCAATAAGTGTAACAGAAGCATATTCGGAAACACAACGCACCATAAATCTGATATACAAATCAGACACAAACACTATAGAAATAGAAAACATAGACGACATTTTAGAAGCGATAATAAAATTCACATTAAACAATAATACATATTACATTTGTTTATTGTATGCCAATGTAGGTTATAATTATTTCTTTTTGTTCGATATCCAAAGAGGCGAAGTGAGTACATCAGGACATTTCAATTATGAACAAGACGATGGTTACGATTTTATATATGAAAGTCTAGATGATAAAGGGTACATTAACATCATAAAACATTCTACCAAACAAAAAGATTGCATTAAATTATATTTCTACCAATAAAAGCAAGAAAAAGCAGTTTTCAGAACAAAAGGCACATAACTCAGGGTTCATAACTGCCATACTTAGGCATCAAAAACCGCATAGTTAGGCTAGCTAAACATAGGGTTTATATATCACAACTTAGAGATTGCCTAAAGGCAACTTCTAAAAAAAAGTTTCAAATAGATATAGGATTGCAACGCGGCTGTATGGATTATACACCTATTGCACCGCAAAATAGAAGACAAAAGTATGGGAGTTTTGGGGCGTAAGTATGGCACTTTTGAGGGCTAAAGCGCATGATTTTGCTACGTAAACCACATGGTTTTTAAATACAAAGTTGGCAACCGGCGCACATTAAAGCATATCAGCGATTTATTACCTCCGCAAGTCAGCCGACACTCTACAGCAGATTAACAATTCCACAACCATAGACAAGAGATTAAATTTTCTCCCTCTGCAAAAGTTATTTTCCCCCGCTAGAAAAGTTATTTCCCTTACTGCATTTCTATATTCCAAACCTTGGAACGAATATTCCAAACCTTGGAACGAATATTCCATGCTTTGGAACGAATATTCCAAAGCATGGAATAAACTTTTGATATGGGAGAAAAAAAATTTTAATTAGGTAAAAAAAACTTTTTAAGCGGGGGAAAAAGAATTTGTATTACCTTGTTTTAAATAAAAGAAGAGGGTAAAAAGAAAAGAGGCAGCGGAACGTTGTGGAGTTCCGCTGCCTCTTGGGGATAAAAAGTATTATTTATTAACTATTACTCCCCTATCAAAAGTCGATAAAATAAGGCAAACGCGCTTGTAGCGGCTCCATATTTTTTACATGTTCCATCAAATTGTAATACTTCTCGGTATTTGTGTTTTTGGATAACACCTCGGCCAAGCTTTGTTCTTCTCCCAATAGTTCCATCAATTGAGTAGCCAAATCTTTTTCTTTTGGATATGCCACTATCGAATAGTTGTCTATTTGTGCGAGTTCGGCAGCTATATCCAAAGCCATATCCAATCCGCCAAGTTCGTCTACCAATCCCATTTTTTTGGCATCGATACCTGTCCATACTCTACCCCTTGCTATACTGTCGACATATTCTACAGGCAAGTTGCGACCTTTTGCCACCCGTTGACAGAAGGTAACATAAAAGTCTTCGACATTACGTACCAACACCTCATGTCCTTCGTTGGATAGCGGACGCATAACAGAAAGAGCCGCGGCATTTTTGTTGGTAAGCACGGTATCGGTGGTTATCCCTAGCTTGTTTTTGAGCATTCCACCCACTTCGGGATATAATCCAAACACTCCTATGGATCCTGTAATAGTAGTAGGCATAGCCACTATCACATTGGCATTGCACGATATTTCGTATCCTGCCGAGGCGGCCACATCGCTCATCGACACCACTATGGGTTTCTTTTGTTTGGCTCGGATTACGGCATTTGTCATTATTTCGGATGCCACCACAGCACCTCCGGGACTATTAACACGTAGCACTATAGCCTTTATATTGTCGTTGTCAGCAGCATTGTTTAAAGCATTGGTGATAACACTTGAGTATACATTAACACCTGTTCCGTTGCCCGACATAACATCGCCCTGTGCATATATAACGGCAATTTTGTTTCGCGAAACATTATCAACAGCCGACTGCACATAGCTTTTTGCTTTTACAAAATCAATATCATCGTAGTCGTTTGTTCCGATTTGTTTAGCCATCGACACAAGGACATCATGTTCGAAAACCAAAGCATCTACCAAACCATTCTTCAAAGCATCGGCAGGCAAATATGCTTCGAGGTTGTCGGCTATGGCATTGAGTCTATCCACCGGTATATTTCTTTCAATCGATATATCCCCCGACACATGATTCCAAATACTTTCGATATAGGTACGTATCTGAGTTTTGTTGGCTTGGCTCATTTGAGTCATGGTATACATTTCTCCGGCACTTTTAAAAGCATTGCTTCTCGGACGGATTAGTTTCATCTTTACATCCAATTTATCCAACAGATCTTTTATAAACAATGTTTCGGCAGCTATACCTTTAAAGTCCAACACACCCGAAGGATTGATAAAAATACTATCGGCCACAGAAACCAGATAATAACCTTTTTGCGAATAGGTATCGGCATAGGAGTATACAAACTTTCCACTCTCTTTAAAGTCGACAATGGCATTGCGCAACTCTTCGGTCAAAGCCCATCCGGCATTATACATTGGCGACATTTTGATATAAATGCCGCTTATGTTATCGTCATCCTTTGCCATACGTATGGCTTTGAACAACACATCGGCACCCAATGCCTGGTTTCCTTCCAAATAGGAATTCAATTCGCCGGGAGTTTGTTCGTATATAGTTTTGTTTAATTCAAGTTTCAGCACCGAGTTTTCTTTTACAATCATATCGGTATTTTCGCCCGATGACATAAGAGAAGCCACCGAGCCTACTATAAAAGCAAAGAATAGGAACATACCTATAACCAATATTATCAAATTGCTCAGGCACGAAGCCAACATCATTTTAAAAAAATCTTTCATATCTCAATATAAGTTTTATTCTATATTCAACAACAATAATAAGCCTTTCGGCATAAAGAAAACAAAAAAAACTCCTTATCGATATAAAGAGTTTTTTTGATATCTGTCAAGTATTAACTACATTTCGACCAACCACATTTGTTGCTACATTCTTTGCAACCTCCGGTGTATATTATCTTACCACCACATTCGGGGCAAACCTCACCGGTTTCTGTTCCGTCGGATATATAACGTTTCAAAGCACGAGCCACACCGTTTTTCCAAGTAGTAATGGAGTCTACATCAAAATTCAGTTTACTTACCAATTCTACCACATTAGGCAGTGGCATACCGTGGCGCAATATACCCGAAATAAGTTTGGCGTAATTCCAGAATTCTTTGTTAAACAAACGCGACAAACCTTCGATAGTTACTCTGTAGCCGTCTTTATCTAAGAATTGGAAGTCGTAACGAGCCTTTTTATTATCGTCTTTTACACGTATAACCCAACCTTTTTCGACCCACGAAGGCAATGAAAAACTTTCGGCTTTACCTGTAAATATTTCGTAAGGATGTCCTTGGTATATACCCACTACGGCAATCCAACTTTCTTTGTCGTTTTGGAATCTTACTATTTCGGCATCCAAACGTTTTGGACGTTTTGGAGCTGTGGTTTCGCGGAACGATCCTTCTGTTGCTTTCTTCGAATCGCTATTATTGGATATCAATACACCGTCTCTCGAGCCATCGCGATATATGGTACAACCTTTACAACCGCTTTCCCACGCTGTTTGATAAATTGTGCTTACCATTTCCTTTGTAGTTTCCTTAGGAATGTTTACGGTAACACTTATCGAATGGTCTACCCACTTTTGTATTGCACCCTGCATACGTACCTTGCTTACCCAATCTATATCTTGCGAGGTAGCTTTATTATAAGGCGATTTGTCTATTATAGCCTGCAAATCGGTATCATTCATGTTCATCACTTCGTCAACATCATAGTTTGATACCTTTAACCATTCTACAAACTTTGGATGGAACACATTAAACTCTTCGAAGTAATCGCCATTCGAATCTTGTACAATCTTTCTCGAAGAATTGTCCTTGTCGTTGGGGTTAACCTTTTTACGACGTTTGTAAGATACCATAAATACCGGCTCTATACCCGATGTTGTTTGAGTACAAATACTTACTGTTCCTGTAGGAGCTATTGTAAGTAATGCCACATTTCTACGTCCGTATTTCGACATATTTTCGTACAATACGGGATCAATTTCGGCTAAACGTTTTATAAACGGATTGTTCATTTCGCGTTCAGTGTCATAGATTGGGAATGCACCACGCTCTTGAGCCATTGTTACGGAAGAAGCATAGGCAGTAGTAGCCAATGTTTGATGTACCTTAACCGAGAAATCTATAGCCTCGTCGGAACCATAACGCAAACCCAATGCTGCCAACATATCTCCTTCGGCAGTAATACCGAAACCGGTTCTACGACCTTCCAAACATTTCATCTTTATGCTCAACCAAAGATTTTTTTCTACTCTTTTTATTTCTTCATCTTCGGGGTCGCTATCTATCTTTTCGATTATCTTTTCGATTTTTTCCAATTCCAAATCAATAAGGTCGTCCATCAAACGTTGACCTTTTGTAACATGTTGGCGGAACAAATCGAAATCAAATTCGGCATTTTTAGTGAAAGGATTCTTTACATAGCTATACAAATTTATAGCCAACAATCTACAGCTATCGTAAGGACACAAAGGAATTTCGCCACAAGGATTGGTCGACACTGTTTTAAAACCATAGTCACCGTAGCAATCAGGCACCGATTCGCGAGTTATAGTATCCCAGAACAACACACCCGGTTCGGCTGAACTCCATGCATTTTCGATAATCTTGTTCCACAAAGTGCGAGCATCAATCTCTTTCACTATCGAAGGATTATCCGAATCAATAGGATATTGCTGTACGAAAGGTTTGTTTTCTACTACAGCGTGCATAAACTCATCAGTTATCTTAACGGAAATATTGGCACCTGTTATCTTGCCTTGTTCCAACTTGGCATCGATAAACTTTTCGGAATCGGGGTGCTTAATAGATATACTCAACATCAAAGCGCCACGTCGTCCGCCTTGAGCCACTTCTCTTGTAGTATTGGAATAACGTTCCATGAAAGGCACAATACCTGTAGAAGTAAGAGCACTATTTTTAACCGGAGAACCTTCGGGACGTATGTGCGACAAGTCGTGTCCAACACCACCTCTACGTTTCATCAATTGTACCTGTTCTTGGTCTACCTTCAATATACCACCATAAGAATCGGAATATCCCGGATTACCAATAACAAAACAATTTGACAACGAAACAATTTGAAAGTCGTTACCAATACCCGACATAGGACTACCTTGTGGAATTATATAACGAAAATCCTTCAGAAGTTCATAAATATCTTCCTTACTCATGGGGTTAGGATAATTGCTTTCTATTCTTGCAAACTCCGATGCCAAACGAATATGCATTTGTTCGGGTGTTTGTTCAAATATTCTATCACCATCGCGCAATGCATACTTGTTCATCCATACATTGGCAGCCAACTCGTCGCCACCAAAATATGCAGTACTCTTCGCCATTATCTCCTTAGGGTCGTACTCCAAATAAGAGGTTTGTGTCTTCTCTTCTTTCATTTTTTGTTCCGTTTTGATAATTTCTTGTTTTGTCGATGCAATTTGTTTGCTCGTTTGTTTACGTTTTTTACCTTTTCTACGACCACTATTCGTTGTTGCAGAAATAACACTATATTCTTCTCCAAAATCTAAAATAAGGTCGTTTTCCATAATGGTAAATTTTAGTTTCTCAAACAAACACAATCACTTACATTATTATTGCTGTTTTCTTTCACATTGCTAAATTACAAATACATTTAAATACGTAGTTTTTTAGTTATTAACAAGAGGAGAAAATAAGAATAAAATAGCTTATTATCAAAGATATACTATTTAATAACATTCTTTTTGAGAACATTTTCACAAAAAGTCGTATTTTTGCAAAAGATAACAGTAATACATAAAAAAGAAATAAGCTATGTGTAACAATACAATAGAATATTTTTTGCAACGCAGCATCGATATTGCAAAAGAAAATTGTCTATCTCTCAACGGCGGTCCTTTTGGTGCCGTAATAGTAAAAAATGGCGAAATAATAGCCGAATGTGGCAATAGTGTAACCACAACCAACGATCCTACAGCACATGCCGAAGTCAATGCCATACGTATGGCGTGCAAAAAACTAAACACCTTCGACCTTTCGGACTGCGAAATATATGCAAGTTGCGAGCCCTGCCCGATGTGTTTGGCAGCCATATACTGGGCAAGAATACCAACCTTATACTATGCAGCCGATAAACATGATGCCAAAGATGCCGGATTCGATGATTCTTTTATATACGAAGAATTCGACAAAAAAGAAGAAGACCGCTCTATAAACATCAAACATATACGGCTAAACACCACCTCTACCCCATTTGACGAATGGAAAAAGATGAGCAATAAAATAGAATACTAAAGGATAAAAAAAACAAAGGTAACTTCTGCGGATATATTTTTATCCAAAAGAAGTCACCTTTGCCTATTATTAATGATTTATTATAGAGTTACAAGCTCTTTATATCATTTATTATACGTTGTGCCAATTCGTTGGCTTTTTCCATCGATTGACTTTCGGAATATATTCTTATGATAGGTTCGGTATTTGATTTACGCAAGTGCACCCACTCGTTTCCAAATTCAATCTTTACTCCGTCGATAGTATTTACAGGCTGATTTTTATATTTTTCAGCCATAGTTTTCAATACATTATCTACATCAATATCCGGAGTTAATTCTATTTTATTCTTAGAGATAACATAGTTTGGATAACTCTTTCTCAATTCCGACACTGAGCAACCTTTCTTTGCCAACAAAGTCAAAAACAATGCCACACCTACCAAAGCATCTCTTCCGTAATGTAGTTCGGGATAAATAACACCACCGTTTCCTTCGCCACCTATTATGGCATTGGTCTCTTTCATTTTTTCAACTACATTAACTTCGCCTACCGCCGACGAAGCATAAGAACAACCATAACCTTCGGTAACATCTCTCAATGCACGAGTCGATGACATGTTAGATACAGTGTTTCCCTTTTGGTTTGAAAGCACATAATCGGCCACAGCCACCAAAGTATACTCTTCGCCAAACATTTCGCCATCTTCACACACCAATGCAAGACGATCGACATCCGGGTCTACAACTATACCTAAGTTACAATTATTGTTCTTAACCACTGAAGATATCTCGGTCAGATTTTCAGGCAATGGTTCCGGATTATGCGAAAAGTTTCCTGTAGGATCACAATTTATTTCTACCACATCTTCTACGCCCAATGCTCTCAACAAACGTGGTATAGCTATTCCACCTGTTGAATCTACTGCATCTACAGCCACTTTGAAAGAGGCTTTTTTAATAGCTTCTACATCTACCAACGGAAGATTTACCACTTTTTGAATATGTGTGTCGATAGTAGTAAAGTCGGTAATATATTTTCCTAATTTATCTACTGTCGAGAAATTAATATCCATAGTTTCGGCCAACAACAACACTTCATTACCTTCTTCGGCGTTTATAAATTCGCCTTTTGCATTAAGTAGTTTTAATGCATTCCACTGCATTGGATTATGACTTGCTGTTATTATTATACCGCCATCGGCTTTTTTGTCTACTACAGCTACTTCAACTGTAGGAGTAGTGGATAATCCTGTTTCGATAACATCGATACCCATTCCCAATAAAGTACCTACAACCAAACTATCAACCATCTGTCCGGATATACGTGCATCTCTACCTACTACCAATTGAAGTTTTTCTTTATCAGATCTTTTCTTTAAAAACGCAGCAAATGCCGATGTAAATTTTACTACATCCAACGGACTCAAACCTTCACCCTGCTTGCCTCCTATAGTTCCTCTTATCCCTGATATTGATTTTATTAATGACATATCTCTCTATTTTTATATAATACTTATTTATACGAAAGGACGAGAATACTCAACAAATGAATATTCTCGTCCAATAATATTATCGTTTATTAAATCAAGTTCATCATTTTTTGGAAGCTGGTCAACGATTCTAACACGTTAGTTTTAACGTGGATAAATTCATTAACACCGGCAGCCTTACAAGCTTCAACTTGTTCTTTTGGATAACCTGCCAATACGATGCTTTTAACTTTACCGTTCAAACCTGCACATACATCGTTTACGATTTCTGCATATTCTTCGTCAGAAGAACACATTACCACGATGTCAGCTTTTGCTTCTAAAGCAGCTTTTACGCCTTCTTCAGCAGTAGCAAATCCAACATTGTCGATAATTTCGTAACCGGCAACACCAAAGAAGTTTGTAGCAAATCCCGAACGAGCTTTACGCATAGCCAAGTTGCCATAAGTCAACAAGAATACTTTTGGTTTTTGAGCAGCTTTTTCTGTAGCCAAACGCAATTCTTCGAAAGCTTGAGCACCACGATAAGGAGTCAATACTTTTACTTCTGTTCCTTTTGCACCACAGCAGCAACATTCTTTAGCTTGGATTTTGTCACCCATATTTTCAGTCAAATTAGGATATTGGTTTGTTCCCAAAATAACTGTTTTACGAGTAGCGATATCTTGGTTGCGTTGTTGAGCCATTTTTTCTATTTCGTCTTGAACATAACCTTCACGGATAGCTTTTGCGAAACCACCTTTTTCTTCAACAGCCAAGAAATTATCCCAAGCATATTGAGCGATAGAGTTAGTCAAGTTTTCGATATAGTAAGAACCTGCAGCAGGGTCAACTATTTTATCCAAATAAGATTCTTCTTTCAACAATATTTGTTGATTGCGAGCTATACGCATCGAAAAATCGTCAGCTTGTTTGTAAGCTACATCAAATGGAGCTACCGATATAGAATCGGCACCGGCGATAGCAGCCGACATAGTTTCGGTAGTGGTACGTAGCATATTTACGTATGCATCGTATACCGATTTATTCCAAGTCGAAGAAGTAGCGTGAATGTATACATTATATGCGCAAGAACATTTTGGAGCATATTGTTCTACTATTTTAGACCACAACATACGTGCAGCACGTATTTTTGCCATTTCCATAAAATAGTTAGAACCTATAGCCAATGTAAATTGCATATTCGAAGCTACAGTTTCAACTTTGCAACCTTTTTCTGTCAAGTTTGCCATCAAATCGTTAGCAGCAGCCAATGTATAACCCAATTCTTGAACTATGTTAGAACCTGCGTTGTGGAACATACGACCATTAACAGTCAATGCTCTGAATTTTGGCAATTCAGCTTCTACGTAGTTGATAATTTCGATAGCTTCAGCATAGTTAGCTTCTTCGCTTTGATAGAATTCACCATGTTTCAATGCATAGTTGAATATATCAAAATCTATACTTCCGGCGATTTCTTTTGTATCTACATTTTGTTTTTTTGCTACTTCAACCAAAAGTTTCAAAGTTGGTAAGTACGATTTCGAGCAAGTAAAGTTGATTTTTACTTTTGTCAAATCGATACCTTTCAACAATGTTTCCATTTGTTCTACTGTAGTTATTTCGCGTACGCAAAGACCTAATGCAGTTGCACCACGTTTTACAGCATCAACAGCTATACGATTAGCTTCGGCTGCATCTTTTACAGCTATATCTTGACGGATATCCCAAACATTTGATTTTGCTTGTTTTCCTCTTACGTATGGAAATTCGTTAGGGTTTGCATTCAAGTAAGTAAGATTTTCTAAATCTTCTTCTCTATAATATGGTTTTACCGAAAAACCTTCAATAGTTTTCCATACCAATTTCTTTTCATAGTCGGCACCTTTAAGGTCCTTATTAATTACTTCTTCCCATTTTTCAGTAGAAACAGGAGGAAATTCAGAAAATAACTTATTGTTTTCCATTATATTATATTATTTTTATTTTTTTCTATCAAACCACAAAAGTACATTTTTTTTTAATTATTCGCAACTTTATTTGATATATTATTTCAAATATAAATGTGAACATCTATATAAACGCATATTATTGTGAGAGTTATGTGTTTTATTTTTAAACATAATATCATCAAATTTCGTCAAAAAAATCTTTTTATCAAATTTATTCTTCCTTTACCGAACGGTGGATATTTTACAAAGAAATCAAACAATGTTGAAGTTTTAAGTACAGCCTTTTTATGCGAAAACGTTTCATACGAAAACCGACCATGATAATTGCCTATACCGCTATTTTGTACACCGCCAAACGGCAAATTCGGATTTACTATATGCATCAATACATCGTTTATACACGCTCCACCCGATGATGTTTCTTTCAAAACGTATTCGGCCTTTTCTTTACTTTCTGTAAAATAATACAATGCAAGTGGTTTGGGGCGTGAAACAACAAAATCTATCACTTCATCTATTTCGTAAAATTCAAAGATTGGAAATATCGGTCCAAATATTTCTTTCTGCATTAAATCGCAATCCAATGATACATTCTCAATTAATGTAGGATGAAAAAAACGTGTATTTAAATCATACGTTCCCCCATATACCACGTCGCCACATTGCAAAAGATTTACCAATCTATGCATCGCCTTATCCGAAACTATATGGGGATATTCTTCGCTCTGATGAATACCATCAGGATAAAAATCGTCTATATTCTTTTTTAACAAATCCACAAAACGTTGTTTCACATCCTTGTGTACAAATATATAATCGGGGGCAATACACGTTTGTCCGCTGTTTATTATTTTACCGAAAGTTATTCTTTTCGCAGCCATTTCTATATTGGCATCCTTGTCTACAATGCAAGGACTCTTGCCTCCAAGTTCCAATGTCACTTTCGCCAAATGATTTGCCGCCGCCATCATCGCCACTTTTCCCAACTCGGGACTACCTGTAAGAAATATATGTTCGAAGGGTTTCGAAAACAAATATTCGTTTACATCTCTGTGTCCTTCCAATACAGCCACATATTCTCTATCGAAAACACTTTCTACTATCTTTCTTATCACCACATTTGTAGATTTGGCATCGGGCGAAAGCTTTAACATCACACAATTTCCTGTGGCTATGGCACCCACCAACGGCATCAATGCCAAATGGAAAGGATAATTCCATGGCGATACAATTAGAGTCAGCCCATAGGGTTCATAATAAATTTCGGACTTGGCATTAAGCACAAACAACGACGATGACACTCGGTGTGGTTTCGAATACTTATCGATAAGAAACAGTTGGTGTTTTATTTCCTTTTTAACCAATCCCACTTCGGTTATATATGCCTCATATTCCGACTTATGTAAATCTTGATATAATGCTTCGGATATTTCTTTCTCATATTTCACTATTGCCTCATACATCTTATTCAGATGATGTTTCCTATATTCCGGCAGTCGTGTATCGCCTTTTGCAAAAAAAGTTCTTTGCTGTTCAAACAACTCATCTATTTGTTGTTTTTTATCTACCAACGTGTTTTCCATAATTTTGTGTCTTTTACGATATTCATTTTAAGGAAACAACATTTTCTGTATAAATAAGTTTTAAGCTATTGCTTGGCATTGTTCAACAAGAAACAATCTTGATCGAATTCTTCGACACTCATCGGTCTGTATACTTCTACTCCCGTTGCATCGTAATAATATTTCATACAACTAAAACGAGCATTTTCTTCGATATCTGTTTCAAATTCTTCGGTAAGATTATTCCAAGGCAAATCCTTTAATACATAATTGTTTACCAAATCCAAAAGCAATGCACGTTGCGATGTAGGCTTATCCAAATTCAAGTTTTTAATCAAACTGGCATCTCGAGGCGAAAGTGTAGGCGTTCCTCTAAATCCCAATGGTATATACTTACCGGCTTTCATCTTGGTATTTAGCAATGTAACATAGGTTTTTGTCGATTTCAAAAAATATTCCAAATACACATGCCACCCGGCTTCGTCTTCTTCCCATTTGTAGATAAAAGTGAATAATACAGCATCTACACCATATTCTTCTGCAAAATGTTTCAACATTGCAGTATCGTTTATATGGGCCTCGCCCATGCTGTCTCTTTTAGATATTTCCATACTTGCCAATGGCGGTATTACATAATAACCTTTGGACAAGAATGGTTTTTGCAACGACTGTGGCATATAATGCAACGCCACATCTAATTGGTTGTTGTAGCTTCTATCCGTAATTTTTTTATTGGGACGCTCGGCCTGATCTATTGTAGGCACTATATATATGGTTGTTGGTTTTTCGCTATATATATCCTTGTAACGCAAGAGTTTCGAATCCACTTTACATCCCACTATACAAAAAACAGACATTATAATCACTATATACACTCGTATACCTTTCATCATCTTCATACCTCTATTTTTTCTTTTTATTCTTCTCTTCCTTTTTGGCTTTACGTTCGGCTTCTTTTTCGGCCTTTTCTTCGGCTTTTATTTTGTCTATCTCTTGCTTTTCGGCTTCTTTGGCAGCCTTTATCTCTGCTTCTATTTCAGCTTTTTCTTTGCGTTTGGCTTCTTTCTTTTCCTTTTTTTCGGCTTTTTCTTCGGCTCTTTGCAGTTCTTTTTCTTTACGTTTTGCTTCTTTTTCGGCTTTTATTTCAGCCGCTATCTGTTCTTTTTCTTTTCTATCGGCTTCACGTTCAGCTGCATCTCGTGCCTTTTCTTCTGCTTTCTTCCGCTCTTTTTCTAAGTGCTCGGCATCTTTCTTGGCTTGCTGCTTTTCTTTTATCTTACGTTCTTTTTCCAAACGTATCGAATCTCTTTCTGCTTGTTTTTTTTGCATTTGCAACTGTTTCTCT
>JAFZFU010000104.1 GCA_017555745.1 Bacteroidales bacterium | reverse complement strand
TTTGCAATAGCCGACATGAACGGACGTATGATAGTAACCGAAACCATCAACTGCGACGGTCAATTAGTAAAAACTATCGACGTTAGCAACTTGGCTAAAGGTGCTTACTTCGTACATATATACAACGACAACTTCAATACTACTCGCAAACTTATTGTGAAGTAATTCTGATAACTATTAGCCTTTGGCTTTTCGCCATTGGCTATTTAGATAAAGCACGCCGCCTTCGGGTGGCGTGCTTTTTTTGGGTTATAACACAACAGATAATTATATTTCTCGTTATCCACAAAAAGCGAATTAATGAAACAGAGAATTAAATATTTACTGATATTACTATCGATAAGCGCATTGGCTATTCAGGGTTGCGAAGAAAAGAGACATCTAAAACTCTTTGGCTCTTGGATACTGGAAGGAAGCGGAAAGACTTCGAAAGAGATAAAGGGATTCACCTTGGGCAAGAACGGATTGGCATCTACTATAAACGAACCGCGCCATCACTACGAACGTTGGGTATTGAAAGATAACAATCTGATAATAGAAGGTAAACTTATAGGCGATTCGTGTTTTACACCACTATCCGACACCTTTTATGTAGAATACGTTTCGAAAGAAGAACTTATAGTTTTTCGCAACGAAATAAAATATCATTATATCAAAGAACAATAATAACGTATATGTTGCGTTATTTGGCATATATGCTTATAAAACACAACGAATATTAATAATAAATCAATACATTATGAAAAAAGCGATATTAATGGTTCTCTTTGCTATGCTTTTGGGTGTGGGCAATTTGCAAGCTCAAAATGCAATGGCATTGTTTTCGTATTCAACATTCAACGACCCTAATGGCACACCGTATATCGAAACCTATGTGTCGTTCAACGCATGGCATTTTAAATTCATACCCGCTGCCGAAGGCAAATATCAAGCCACTATCGAAATGACAGTGATAGCCACCCGTGACGACTCTATAGTATATGCCAAACGATACAACCTTCAAAGCCCCGCTATCGACAACCCCGAAAACAACATGTTTTCATTTCTTGACGTGCTACGCTTTGCCATACCCAACGGTATATACAACCTACAAATAGTAATGAAAGATAAAAACGGCGACACCGACCCGGTGGAAATCAACCAAAATGTAACGGTATATTACCCTGCCGACAAACCCTCGCTATCAACATTGCAAATAATAGCATCGGCCAAACCCACAAAACAAGAAAGCATGATTTCGCGAAACGGCTACGATATGGAGCCATACGTGGACAGCTATATACCTAAAGAAATAGACTTATTAAACTTTTACTACGAGATATACAACGTACAAAAAGAAATATCCGAAAACGACACTTTCCTTACAGTGGCATACATAGAAGTGGAAGAAACCGGCAAACGTTTAAACTTTACTCTTAAAGGTGAACGCACTGTATCGAAACCAATAATATCGAAATATAGCACTTTGGACATAAGCCAACTACCTTCGGGCAACTACAACTTGGTAGTGGAACTTCGCAACCGCCACAACGAAACATTTGGTGTGAAGAAATATACTTTCCAACGTAGCAACCCCAACGTACAATTATCCACCGACGACATGTTTGTCTTTGGCGGAACCTTTGTAACCAATATCGACGAAAAAGATTTAAACTACTACATACAAACACTATACCCCACTGCCTCGGCCAAAGAAAAAGACTTTATATTTAACGAAGCTGCTTCGGCATCGCTCGAAGAAAAACAAGCTTTCTTTTATAAGTTTTGGCTTGCCCGCTCTACCGACCCTAAAAGCGAATGGTTTAAATACCGCAAATGGGTAGAATATGTAGACAAACATTTCAGCAAAGGTAACGTAAGAGGCTATCAATCCGACCGCGGAAGAGTGTACTTACAATATGGACCTCCAACATACGTGCTTGACGAAAAGAACAAAGTGTCGACACGCAATTTCCAAAACATAGGACACATACACTATCTACCCTATCAGATGTGGTTTTACGAATACATACCCGGCGACAATCCAAAACGTGCCTTTGTATTCTTCGACCAATTCCGTTCGGGCAACTACTACCTACTACACTCCAATGCCAAAGGCGAGGTACAAGATATGTTCTGGGAACGTCGCCTATCGGGCAACCAATTGGAAGAAAACATGCAAGCCGAAGCCGGCGTACAATTCGAAAGAGGCTACTAACAATTGAGCTATGCTGAGCACTTGGCTTTTTTACGGAATTTTAATCCCTATAGCATATATGCCCATACAAATTTTGTATGGGCTTGCTGATTTTGTATACTTTGTATTGTATCGCATTATCAAGTATCGCAAAAAAGTGGTGATAAGCAACCTCCGCAACTCTTTTCCTGAAAAACCCGACAAAGAACTACAAGCCATAGCCCAAAAGTTTTACCGCCACTTGGCCGATGTGTTTATCGAGGCCATACTAAACCTACGTCTCTCGAAAGATAAACTGCTGCAACGCTACCGCTGCACCAATGCAGAAATTCTACTCCCCTACTACCAGGCAGGCAAAAGTGTAATACTTATGTCGGCACACTACAACAATTGGGAATATATGATAACGACCCTCGAACATCAAATAAAACACCATGGTGTGGGTGTAGGCAAAGAGTTATCGAACAAAGCATTAGACAAACACCTAAACAAATACCGCACACGCTACGGCACCGAAGTGGTGTTTGCCAATAATGTACGTAACACTTTCGACTACTACCACAAATACAAAGTGCCCACAGCATATATGATGCTTAGCGATCAATCGCCCAACAACATACACAAATGCTGGTGGTCGACATTTTTAAACCAAGAAACAGGCTTTATATTCGGTGCGGAACACTTTGCAAAAAAATACGACTATCCCGTATTTTACTATGATGTGCAAAAGGTGAAACGCGGGTACTACGAGATAACATTTCACCTTATAACCCAAGAGCCCGGCGAAGAGCAACACGGTAATATTACAGAAAAATATATCCGACACCTCGAACACACCATAAACCAAAGGCCCGAATATTGGCTATGGTCGCATCGCCGTTGGAAACATAAAAAACCTAATACAGCAATATGAGAAAGAAAGTAGCAGTGGTAATCCTTAACTGGAACGGAAAAAAGTTTTTGCAACAACTATTACCTACCCTCATACACCACACCCCTTCGGATGTGGATATAGTGGTGGGCGACAACGCCTCATCGGATGACTCGGTGGGATTTCTGCAACAACAATTTCCACAAGTACAAATAATACAAAACGACAAAAATTATGGTTTCGCCGAAGGCTACAATAAGGTATTGACACAAGTGGATGCCGACTATTTTGTATTGCTAAACTCGGATGTAGAAGTAACCGATAACTGGATATACCCGGTAGTAGATCTAATGGAATCCGACAAAAGCATTGCTATATGTCAACCCAAACTGCTATCGTTCTACGAACGAGACACCTTTGAATATGCCGGAGGTGCAGGAGGATATATAGACAAATATGGCTACCCCTTTTGTCGCGGACGTATGTTCACCACTCTCGAAAAAGACAACGGACAATACAACGATGCCTGCGAAATATTTTGGGCCACCGGTGCCGCCATGTTTGTAAAAGCCGAGGTATGGAAACAACTTGGAGGACTTGACGGCGACTTTTTTGCACACATGGAAGAGATAGATTTTTGTTGGCGTGCCAAAAATGCAGGACACAAGGTATACTACTGTCCACAATCCGTAGTATACCATATAGGAGGTGGCACATTGCCCCCAAGTTCGCCGTTCAAAACATTCCTAAACTTCAGAAACAACTTTTCGTTACTATTCAAAAACTTACCCAAACAGCAACTGCTATACATATTACCCGCAAGAGTACTCCTCGACCTTGTGGCAGCATGCAAGTTCCTTGCCGAGAAAAAGCCTAAAGAATTTACAGCAGTGATAAAAGCACATTGGGAATTTTACAAACAAATACCTAAACTGAAACGTAAACGAAAAGAAATCACTCAACGCAAAGTATCCAACATATACAATGGTAACATTGTGTTGGAATACTATTTGAAAGGAAGAAAAGAATTTTCCAAACTGGGAATGTAGTACATACTGTAAAGAGATCGTAATTCCATTCAAATTAATTTATCTATACAATAAATAATTTCTATTATCGTTTTTGTCATAATTAAATTATTTATTAAGATAAAAAAGTAATTCTATGGAAACAAAAAACCACAAGCCCGGTGCTTTAAAATTATGCATAATTGCATTGATATCGTTATTATTATTGATACCATTGGTTATGGTTCAATCTTTGATACATGATAGATTATCAACAAAAAAACAGTAGAAGACGAAATAGCTAATTCTACAGCCCGAAGACAAACAATTGCAGGTCCTATTATCTTTTACGAAGGAAGTGAAAAACAAAAACCATCAGACAAAGAAATATTACATTGCCTTTTATCTAGTACACTAAACTATAACAGCGAAATAAAAACAGAGACATTGCACCGTTCTATATACGATGTTGTAGTATACAACTCCAAAATAAAAATTGATGGCACGTTTAAAGCAACCAACAAACTGTTAAGCAAAAAATGGTGTTACATACATTTCAGTATTTCGGATTTAAAAGGACTACAATCGATACCCGAAATAAAAATCTGCGACTCTACTTATACACTCGAATTAGACAGAGAAGACATTAGGGAAAAATATAACTACAACCGAAATGGAGGATATTTTGAATATAGCAGCAACACATTAACCGCTAAAATAAAACTGCCGGAAAACATAGTAGAAGGTCAGGATTTGAAATTCGAAATGAACTTAAATATAAAAGGCACAAAAGAACAAACCTTCGAGCCATGCTCCGAAATGACCACATTAACTATACAATCGCCATATCCTCATCCAAGTTTTATTGGCGACTTTTTACCCACAAAACGCGACGTTACAGATGCAGGATTTTCGGCAGAATGGTCGGTACTTGGCATAAACGTAGCAAGCAACTCAGATGGTATGGGTGTAGCTTTCGTTAATCCATCAGACCCTTACCTTCAATCTGAACGTACTTCTAAATACGGTTTTTTGATAATTGCATTAGTATTTGTGGCTGCTCTTTTGGCCGAATTTATATCTCGAAAAGAAATAAACATCGTACAATATGCCATTGTAGGACTTTCGTTAGTATTGTTCTATTCGTTGCTGATATCGTTCTCCGAAATTACAGGATTTGGATTGGCATATCTGATATCGGCAATAATGACAACTCTTGCTCTTTTGTTCTACTTCCGAAGAATGCTTCGAAATAAAGCGGCATATTTTGTAGGAGGATTCGTTGGATTAATGTACATAATCAATTATGTTATTATCCAAATGGAAACATTCTCATTACTCACAGGTTCTTTATTGCTATTCATCATGCTTTTGGTTTTGATGTATTTCACATCAAATATGAATAAACCCAATACAAAACCTACTATAGAAGAATAGTAAAAATAGCATCAAGAAACAAAATATCCGTTTATCTTTTTATAGAAAACATAAAAAGATAGACGGCTTTCAACAATATTATTTACTGTATATCGTTATTAGTCGATTAATTGAATAATATATTATACACACCATATATGGAAAGAAAAGTAAGAGTGCGTTTTGCACCAAGCCCTACAGGACCGCTACATATAGGCGGCGTGCGTACAGCTTTGTACAACTATTTTTTTGCAAAACAACATGGCGGCGA